>DMCJ01000070.1 GCA_003446735.1 Lachnospiraceae bacterium
CCGAAAATCCGGCTTGGACATTCGCTAATTCCGATCAGAAAATGTGGGCATTTTCAGAGGAACATGTAGGCGATAAAATTTGGAGCGAGATTCTTCCGCGATTAAAATCCTTGGAAACGCAGACTTGGAATGAAATCCTGGTCAGGGATAAAAAGCAGAATCATTCGGTCGTTCTTGAAGACCTTAATAAGGCGGCACAGGATAGATTGGCAGAAAGATATATTGAGGCCGAATCCTTGATCTCACTTCGTATTACCGGAAATCACAGATTGTATGGGTATATGACCGGTCGGGTTTTTAATGTCTTGTGGTATGATGATGATCACGGAGATAATGGGAAATGTGTGTGCAGATCTCGATTGAAACATACCTGATTTAAATCCGGTCTTGATTATCCTAAAGAAAAGCCATCCCCATTTGAGAGTATTATGTATGGCGGTCTTTTCACTTCTTTTACCGGTTCTTTCTCTGCTTCTTAAGCATAGCCGCAAATACAGAGCACGTTGCTCTCTGGGCCTCGATGGGAAGGATAGCCGATGTGGGCGTTACGGTATTTGTCGGCGGTCTGATCTACCTGACAGGTGTGTCATATATGACCGCATTTATTTCCGAACTCATTCTTCTTACAATCCTCATTGCACTGATGTTTTCGGAAAATCTGTTAAAAGAGGCACATACTGTTGCGACCGATACTGCCGGAGCAGGCGATCGGACACCGGTTGAAAGGATAGACCCTGTGATCGAATATTCTTTGACACCCCGTGAGAAAGAAGTGTTTGAGATCCTTGTTTCCACAGAAAAGAAGAATCAGGAGATCGCAGATGAGCTAGGTATTTCCAGAAGACAACTCCAAAATCATATTTCATCCATCTATAATAAAACCGGTGCGCAATCCCGTGCCGGTCTTACCCAGTTGACCAAAAACTAATTTTATGCGCCCATTTTACGCGCTTTTGCACAAATGTGAAGTGTTGCGCAGATAAGTGACGTGGTAAAATCTTCCTGTGATCTGCCTCTAAGGGCAGCTCGTAAAGGAGGATAAAAATAATAATGAGAAAAAAGAGAAATATATTGGAAAGACTGTGTATTGCTGTCGGGATATGCGTCTTTGCGCTGGGAACATTCCCGGTTTCGACCTGCGACGTTGGCGCTGCGGAGTATGAGGATGCAGAGTATGAGGATGAGCTTCTTGATACGGAAGACGCATTTTCCGGATTTAAGCTTACGGTTGGAGATAAAACACTGAGTCCGAGTCTGACAAGCGCATACGGGTGTACCTATGACCCGGGAGCACATACGCTGACCCTTAATTCGGCAAATATTTCGAGTGGAAGCAACAATATGTATGGGTCTAAGACAGGCATAGGCTATCAGGACTACGGAAGCAAGGGCGCGCTGAAGATAATACTTAACGGTGACTCGGTGATAACAAATGTAAGCGACGGCATGAACATCTGGTCATGCGGCAGCTTGATCTTTGACGGAACGGGTAGTCTTACCCTAAACCATACCGGTATAAACGACACCTTTTCTGCAGGACATTTGGAAATAAATAACGGAACATATATCATTAACTGCGAAAATGGGCATGGCATATATGTGTTTGATCAGGAACAGAGCAGTGATTACGGCGGCCGTCCGGAAACAGACGGGAATCTTAATATATCTGGCGGCAAGATAAGTTGTGCCTGTGGGTACAAATGCATTACTTCCGGCGGAAATATTACCATATCCGGAGGAGAGATATCCTGTAAAACAGCAAAAGATAATAATGCAATTGAAGCCCAAAGTTTTAGTATGTCGGGTGGAAGCGTTTACGCAGAGTCTGATAGTGCCAACGGGATCAGGATTTCCCCGGGTAAAATAGTGATGTCGGGAAACACCGCCACAATACATTCCGTGACGAAAGCTAATTCCAATAAAAAAGCGTTATGGGCAGTCGGCGGATTTGAAATCGGCAGTGCATATACGATCACAAATCCTGCGGGTGCAGGCATTAGCAGCGACTCGGAATTCATTGCAGAGACACCGGGCGGAACAACGCCTGCGAAGGATGTGACCATAAAAGTAAAATCAGCATCGCCGGAAACGCCCTCATCACCGGGAACGCCCTCATCGCCGGAAACGCCCTCATCACCGGGAACGTCTGCCGATCCCGCAGCAGCGCCGGATTCGGATGCGGTTAAGGCTTTTGTAAAGAGAATGTATACGGTAGCTCTTGACAGAGAAGCGGAGGAAGCGGGACTTAATGACTGGAGTGGCCAGCTCACATCACTTAAGGCTGATGGAGCCACACTTGCGAGAGGCTTTATATGCAGTGACGAATTCAAAGGGAAAAACTACGGGAATGGAGATTTCCTTAATAAGATGTATGGGACTTTCTTTGACAGAGAACCTGATGAGGGAGGATTCAACAGCTGGATGGCTGAACTAAATGCCGGAACTCCAAGGGAAAAAGTATTGGCCGGGTTTGTTAATTCAAAGGAATTCGGTGCTCTATGCGACAAATACGGTATTGCCAGAGGAACCATGGAGGATGACGGAAGCAATATTTATAATGCCGGAGTAAGAAATTTTGTATTAAGGAATTACACCCAGACACTTGGACGTAACGGAGAGACGGAAGGAATAGAATACTGGGCTCACAGAATAAATACGGGAGAGCTTACAATGAAGGAGGTTGCGATCAATTTCCTTCACTCCGAAGAGTTTTTAAACAAGGGATTAAACAATGTCGAGTATGTTAAGGTGTTATACCGCACCTTCTTGGGACGAGAAGCCGACGAAGCAGGTCTTGCCGATTGGACGGGACAGCTTGACAGAGGTGAGAAGACCCGTGACGAAATAGTTGCTGGATTCTCTGGTTCGCAGGAGTTTGCTGCTATAATGGCGCAATATCAATAACGATACCGGACCAGGCAACGTGTCACCTTATAAACGCCCGACTTTACGGAGTCGGGCGTTTTTGTTATAATGCAGTTATGTTTGGGAGGAATAGAAATGAACTGGACAAGGGGAGAACTTAAGGATAACGCAAATATACTTTTAGCCGCAGGCGCAGATGCCGCCGCAGGGCTATCCCATGCCGCAGGCCGGACCCGCCGAGCCTCCACATCCTACAGCCGCAGAGCAGAATGCGGTTACGGAAATGCCGGTGTATGATCCGGGAGAAAACATTTGATACAGGAAATACAGGAGGAATCATGAAATATTATAAACAGGCAACGGACAAAAAGCAGGTGCGGGATAAAGAAGCACAGCAGATCGTCGAAAATATAATCGATAATGTAAGAGAAAGAGGAGATGCGGAATTAAAGGACCTTGCAGCAAGATTCGACAAGGTTGAGTTAGATAAGATCCGCGTTACGAAAGAAGAGATACAGGCCGCATACGATAAGGTTGATCCCAAAGTTGTAGAGGCTTTTAAGAAGGCTTCGGCTCAGATCAGATTCTATGCGGAAAAACAGAAAGAGTGCCTTATTCCGCTTGATACGGATTCACCTATTGAAGGTGTCAGATTGGGACACAGGATAATACCGGTCGAGGCGGCAGGTCTCTATGTTCCCGGAGGAAGATATCCGCTTCCGAGTACGGCGCTGATGTTAGGGATCCCCGCAAAGGTAGCAGGAGTAAAAAGGGTAGTTGCATGCTCCCCTGCCAATAAGGATTTCGGCGGGATTCACCCTGCGACTTTGGTAGCGCTTGATATCGCCGGAGTAGATGAGGTCTATACCGTGGGCGGAGCCCAGGCTATCGCCGCTATGGCATATGGAACGGAAAGCATTGCACCCGTTGATCTTATCGCCGGACCCGGTAACAGATTCGTTACCGAAGCAAAGCGTCAGGTAATGGGAACGGTCGGGATAGATTCTCTTGCAGGACCAAGCGAGATGTGTGTTCTTGCCGATAAAAGCGCAAAGGCCGAATACCTTGCGGCTGATCTTCTTGCGCAGAGCGAACACGATGTATTTTCCAAATCGGTGCTTATCACAACCGACGAGGCAGGCGTTCCCGCGATCCTTGATAAGATGAAGGAATATGCAAAGGATATGAGCACGGGCGAGCTTGCCCTTAAGAGCTTTGAGGATAACGGTTCGGTGATCATCGCCGATTCTTATGAAGAGATGGCTGAGCTTGCGAACAAAGAGGCAAGTGAGCACTTACAGGTATATACGGAAAATGCGAAGGAGTTTTCCGAAAAGCTTTCGCAGTTCGGTTCAATGTTCATAGGTGAGTATTCACCTGTTCCGCTCGGTGATTACTGCTCGGGTACCAATCACACGCTTCCGACCATGGGAACGGCAAGATTTTCAAACGGTGTCTGGGTAGGTACGTTTACGAAGGTTTCATTCGTTCAGCAGATCAGTAAGGAAGGACTTGAAAAGCTTTCCGAAACATGCCTTACGATGGCGGAAACCGAGGGACTTGACGGACATGGTCTTACCGTAAAGGTGCGCTTAAAATAAATGATACATGCAGATCTTATAACCGGTTTTCTGGGAGCCGGAAAGACTACTTTTTTAACTGAATATGCGACATATTTTTCAAGGCAGGGACTTCGCGTCGCGGTCATAGTAAATGACCACGGCGCGATCAATGTCGACAGGATATTTTTAGAAGAAGCATTAAAGGATTCCTGTCATTTGGAGATGGTCATAGGCGGTGACAGGGATTGTTCCATGAGGAGGCTTAAGACCAAGCTCATCGCGATGGGAATGGAAAAATATGATCGGGTAATAGTTGAGCCTTCGGGAGTTTTTGATGCGGAGGATTTTTTTGACCTTTTATACGATGAGCCGTTAGAAAGGTGGTATGAACCGGGAAGCGTCGTTGCTATCGTCGATTCAAAGATGGAAAGGGATGTTTCCGAAGAAACAGGCTATCTTATAGCAAGCCAGGTGTCAAAAGCGGGCGTGGTCATATTAAGTAAATCCGACGATGGAAAAGAAGAGAGAGAAAAAGCCGACACGCTTTCGTTCATAAATGATCAGATGGAGCGCTTCGGATGTAAGAGAAAGATAGAAGACTGCTTTATCTGGAAGCGCGGAAAGATATCGGATGAAGAATTTAAGGCGATATCATTAAGCGGGTATAAATCCGATGATATGATAAGGCTTCCGATAAGCGAGGGAAGCGGATTTGACACTCTCTTTTATTTTAATCCCGGCAAAACGAGAGCCGAGATAAAAGAGATCATAACAAGGTTGTTTGATGATCCTGATGCAGGGAAGATCCACAGGATAAAGGGCTTTGTCAAAGAAGATACCGGATGGTGTGAGGTAAATGCCGTAAACGGAAATATTTCAATAAAGCCTTCCGGGACCGGCCAGGATCTTTTTATTGTGATAGGGGAAAATCTAAAGAAGGATCTTGTTGGTCGTTTGTTTGATAAGTAGTAGATGTTAATTATTATTGACACTTTATCACGATGTGTCTATAATAATTGACAAGAGGTGAATTATGTCCGGTCAAACAAGGAAAGTAGCCATACTTCCCCAAACAGAAAAAAGAATGCAGACTATGGGCGAACAGATCCGTCTTGCCAGACTGAGAAGGAAACTGTCGGCTTCTTTAGTGGCGGAACGAGCCGGGATAAGCAGACAGACCCTATGGAAGGTTGAGAAGGGAGATCCCGGAGTAGCCATGGGTATTTATGCCAAGGTTTTAAACGGGATAGGCCTCGGGAATGATATTCTTCTGTTGGCAAAAGATGATGAGTTAGGACATTTGCTACAGGACGCCGAACTCTTAAACAAAGGTAAAAGGGATGAAGACGTTTGAGATTCATGCGGGATTCTTAGATGAGCCTGTTAAGATTGGATACATTCATATAGATAATGCCAGAGGAAAAGTGGTTCAAAGATCTTATCGCTCCGGGATCTTCGCTGGGTGGAGCCAGGCCTAAGGCAAATGTCCGGGATGAAGAAGGAGAACTCTGGATCGCAAAGTTTCCGTCAAAAAACGATAATGTGGATGTTGGTGCCTGGGAAATGGTTTTGTGGGAACTTGCAGGTAAGTCGGGGCTGAAAGTTCCGGATGCAAAGATAATGAAACTTTCGGACAAAGGCTCCACTTTTTTGTCAAGACGATTTGACAGGAGATCAGATAAGCGTATTCATTTTGCTTCGGCTATGACTATGTTGGATCAGACTGACTGCCCGGATGCATCTATTGGTTATATTGATATAGCAGAGGCGATCGAAGCGATCAGTGAAAGTCCGAAAGAAGATTTAAATGAGCTTTGGGCAAGAATGGTATTTAATATCTGCACCTCGAATACTGACGACCACCTGAGAAATCATGGTTTTGTATTAAGTGAAAAAATGAAATGGAGACTGTCGCCGGCATTTGACTTAAATCCCGCTTACGATCAGGACAGACTTACATTACTTGTGGGCAGTGATAATATAAAAAGCATAGATAACGCGATAGCTATAGCGGATGCGTTTCGTTTTACAAAGGAACAGGCAAGATTGCGTGCATCAGAGATCCGGAGCATAATTTCAAAGAACTGGCCCAAAACGGCCACAAAATACAAGATAAGCAGAAGCGAGCAGGAACTCATGTCCCGGGCATTTACGGCGGGGCCATAAATAAAAGACCGGGATCTTGTTGATCGTTTGTTTGATAAGCAGGAGGGGAAATGACAGTATATCAGGTAATTAAAAATGTGGTATATGTGCTTCTTTTTGTTGATGTCATAGCCTTGGCTGTAACGATGATTGTCCGGTGGCTTAAGAAAAAGAAGGTGCTTAATATCGCTGTTATTCTTGAGATAGTGTTGATCCCGATCCTGTTTTTTACTTTTTTTGTGCTGGCATTTAAGCAATATAAAGAGAGTGAAGAAACGGTCAGCGAAGTGGTTGAAACAGCGGTAAATGAAGAAGAACCCGCATCGGGAGACTTTAAGGCAGAAAGCAGTGATATTAAAGACGGGGTGTGGGATGATGCGATAGCAAATACAGAAAGAGGAGAAAATCTTTCGCCACAGTTATCGTGGGATACGGTTGCGGGCGCAAAGGTATATGTTGTCTATATGATCGATCCCGACGGGAACAACTGGCTGCATATGAAAGCCGTAAGCTATGATACGGATCTTGACCGCGGAGAGGTCAGAAACGAGCTTAAGACCGAATATATCGAGCCGGGGTATATAGGCCCTTATCCTCCCGGCGGGACACATACATACGACGTATATATATTCGCCTTAAAAGAGGAAAAGGACCGCTATCCGGGAATACTGGATCGTCCCTGCGACGGGATCGAACCGATCGCCGAGAAGCTGGATGTCATGGAAAACGGAGATATCGGTAATGTCCTTGGCATGGCATATATATCGGGAACATACACAAAACAGTAAAATTGCAGCGAAGGAACAGATATGAAATATTACAGGATAATGATAAAAACGATAACCGAAGCGGAAGACATTCTTACCGCGGAGCTTTATGATCACGGCTTCGAAGGAGCGCTCATAGAGGATCATGTGCCGCTTACACCTCTTGAGAAAGAGAAGATGTTCGTGGATATCCCGCCGGAGACCGGAGAGGATGACGGAGTGGCATATGCATCATTTTTCCTCGAGGAAAATGATGGGTCGGAAATTGGAAATGTCGGCCTGTCGGATGCGCAGGATAATTCTTACGCACTTGTTTCTAACGGTGAGACGAGGACTATAGATGAGGCTGTAGCCGAGGTTAAGGGAGTTCTTGAAGAGATATCCTCATATTGTGATATAGGCGAAGGTGAGATCACTGTATCCGAAACAGAAGACAAGGACTGGCTTAATAACTGGAAGAGTTTCTTTAAGCAGTTCGTCGTTGAAGATATCCTTATCCTTCCATCATGGGAAGAACCAAAAGAAGAATATAAGGATAAAAAAATCCTTCGCATAGATCCGGGAACCGCGTTCGGCACCGGAATGCATGAGACAACGCAACTTTGCATTAAAGCGTTAAAGCCTTACATAAATAAGGATACCCGTTTTCTTGATATAGGAACGGGAAGCGGGATACTTGCGATCGCTGCGTTTTTCTATGGCCTTGAAAAAGGCGCCGGAACGGATCTTGATATAAATGCAGTTCCCGCAGTAAGCGACAACTTAAGGAATAACGGGATAGACGAGAGCCGATTTGATCTTCATATCGGAAACATCATAACAGATAAGCAGTTGCAGGATCTGTTTAAAAAGCAGAGTTTAAATCTCATCACCGCAAATATCATTGCGGAAGTATTGGTCCCTCTCATTCCTGTCGCGTATGACCTTCTGGAAAAAGGCGGAATCCTTATCTTATCGGGTATCTTAAATGAAAAAGTAACGATGATCACGGATGCTGCTAAGGCAGCAGGATTTACGGTAAAGGAAGTGGCTTCGAAAAATGAATGGAGCTGCGTGATCTTATCAAAATGACCCACCCAAATCGATAATGCAACGAATGTGAAAAGGAAGCGAAAATGTATCACTTCTTCGTAGAGCGATCACAGATCGATACCGAAAACAAAACCGCATATATAGAGGGAAGCGATTATAACCATATCAAAAATGTGATAAGGTTAAATCCCGGTGAAGAGATATCACTTTCCGACGGTGAGAGTGATAACGAATACCGTGTGAGCGTAAAAGAGTATTCTGATGACAGGGTCATATGTGATCTTCTTTTTATCAAAGAATCCGATGTGGAACTGCCGATACGAATAACTCTTATGCAGGCTCTTGCAAAGGGCGATAAAATGGAGACTGTCGTGCAGAAGGCAGTTGAACTCGGTGCTTACAGCATCATGCCCGTTAAGACGGAAAGGTGTGTTGTAAAGTGGGATGATAAAAAGGCGGACTCAAAGATCAAAAGACTTAATACGATCGCAGAGGCCGCAGCCAAGCAGTCACAAAGGGGAGTTATCCCTGAAGTTACAAAAGCGCTTACATTTAAAGAAGCGATAGATGCGGTAAAGGATCACGATATAAAGCTGATGCCTTATGAAATGGCCGAAGGCATGGAAAAGACCAGAGAGATACTGTCTAAGATAAATGCCGGAATGAGCGTAGCGGTCCTTATAGGACCTGAAGGCGGATTTGCCGGGAGTGAAGTTGAATATGCGGCAGAAAACGGGTTTGAGATAATAACGCTTGGAAAACGGATCCTTCGGACCGAGACAGCCGGGATGACTGTTCTTTCGATCCTCTCGTATCTGACTGAAAAATGATAGACGGAGATGTATATGGCAAAATGTGATGTCTGTTTCAGGGGCTGCGAAATAAAAGAAGGGGAACTTGGATTCTGCCTTGCAAGAAGATGCGCAGGCGGAAAAGTTATCTGTGACAATTACGGAAAGCTTACCGCACTTGCTTTAGACCCAATAGAAAAGAAACCGCTAAGCCGTTTTCATCCGGGCTCGATGATCTTATCACTCGGCAGTTACGGCTGCAATCTCCGCTGTCCTTTTTGCCAGAATAATGATATATCCTGGGATGATGCAGTTAAAGAATACTCCGGCATGGATGCAAAAAGGACAATGCCCAGGGAGCTTGTTGAAGCTGCTTTACAATATAAAAACGAAGGAAATATAGGCCTGGCCTTTACATATAACGAGCCGCTTATCGGTTATGAATTCGTACGTGATACCGCAAAACTGATCCATGAAGCGGGAATGAAAAATGTCCTTGTTTCAAACGGAACAGCCGGATTTAATATCTTAAGTAAGATCGGCCCTTATATCGATGCGATGAATATAGACCTCAAAGGATTTACGGACAGATATTACAAAGAAGTCTTAAAGGGTGATCTTGATATGGTAAAGGAATTTATCAGCGAAGCGGTAAAGATATGCCATGTGGAATTGACAACTCTGATCGTTCCGGGAGAAAACGATACGGAAGAAGAGATGCGTCAGATCGTTTCTTTTATTTCATCCCTTAAAAATTCAGATGGAGATGTGATCGGACAGGATATCCCTCTTCACATTTCGCGATTCTTTCCACGGTTTAAAATGCGCGACAGGGATGCTACCGATGTCGCGCTCATATACCATCTTAAGGATATAGCCCGCGAGAGATTAAACTATGTCTATACGGGGAATTGCTGAGCCGGGGAGTTGACAATAAATCAAGCTATGATAAAATGACGCAGGAAGAAAACCGGTGTGATATGAAAGAAATATATTTAGACAATTCGGCAACTACAAAAGCATACGATGACGTAGCAAAGCTTGTTGCAAAGGTGATGTGCGAAGAGTATGGTAATCCTTCGAGCAGACATACAAAGGGCATCGATGCGGAAAGATTCGTTACGGATGCATACACGGACATCGCTTCGATAATGAAGATCCCGAACGATGATGCAAGGCGCACTTTGTATTTTACATCAGGCGGAACAGAGTCCGATAACTGGGCGATAGAAGAGACTTGCGAAGCATACGGAAGGTCGGGAAAGCATATCATCACAACACGCATCGAGCATCCGGCGATACTTCGCGCTGTGGAAAGAGCGGAGAAAAACGGTTTTGAAGTTTCCTATCTTACGACGGATGAAACCGGACATATAAAGCTCGATGAGCTTAAAGATAATATAAGAGAAGATACGATCCTGGTTTCGATCATGCATGTAAATAATGAGATCGGAGCGGTCCAGGATATGGAAAAAATCGGAAGGATCATAAAAGAAACAAATCCCGAAACCTTATTTCATTCGGATGCGGTCCAGGGATTCGGCAAACTTCCCGTGATCCCGAAAAAGTGGAATGCGGATATGATATCCATGTCGTCTCATAAATTTCACGGACCTAAGGGAGTTGGGATTTTTTACTGTAATAAGAACGTTAAGCTGCGTCCTTTCATCGTAGGCGGCGGGCAGCAGAGCGGACAAAGATCCGGTACGCTTAATGTGCCCGGCATAGCAGGAACGGCGCTGGCGGTAAAAATGTGCTATGAAGAACGCGATGCAAAGAATGAAAGGCTTTACGATCTTCGGGAATATTTCATAAACGAAGTGTTAAAGATGGTCCCCGATACGGTATTAAACGGAAGCCTAAATCGCTCTTTAAGCGCCCCGCATATAATAAACATATCATTTACCGGCGTACGAAGCGAAGTGCTGCTTCATTCGCTTGAGGAAAAAGGCATATATGTTTCATCGGGAAGCGCATGTTCATCACATAAGAACAAGCTCGAGATGAGTGATACTTTTAAGAGCATCGGTGCGACTAACGAAAGAGCAGAGTCCGCGATCCGTTTCAGTATGTGTGATGAAACATCAAAAGAAGATTTGGATATAACGCTTGAAGCGTTAAATGAACTTGTTCCGGTGCTTCGAAGATTTGTAAGACATTAACAGGAGATAACATGAACGAATACAGATCATTTTTGATAAAATACGCTGAGATCGGCGTCAAAGGAAAAAACAGGTATATCTTTGAGGAGGCACTCAGACAGAATATCCAGACTGCGCTCGATCGCATCGACGGGGACTTTGTTACAAGAAGGACCCAGGGCAGGATATATGTCGATGTGAATTCCGATTATGATTTTGATGAGGCCGTCGGAGCCATGCAGAAAGTCTTCGGTGTTACCGGGATATGCCCTGTTCTTACGTTAAAGGATGAAGGCTTTGAAAAGCTCGCCGGGGATATAGTTGAGTTTTTCGGACGCGTTTATCCGGACAGGAATAAGACATTTAAGGTAATGGCAAGAAGAGCGCGAAAGAATTATCCCATGGATTCGATGGTGGTAAATTCGGAGCTTGGACATGCACTTCTTGAAGCTTATCCCGAATTAAAAGTTGATGTTCATAAGCCCGATATCCTGCTTCAGGTCGAGATAAGAGAAAATATATATGTGTATTCGGAAATAATCCCGGGTCCCGCGGGAATGCCGGTCGGAACCGGAGGAAAAGCAATGCTCTTACTCTCGGGCGGAATTGATTCGCCCGTAGCCGGATATATGATAAGCAAGCGAGGTGTGTCACTGGAAGCGGTTTATTTTCATGCGCCTCCGTATACGAGCGAACGTGCAAAGCAGAAGGTCGTTACCCTTGCAAAGAAGATATCTGCGTATACCGGTCCGATCAACCTTCACGTGATAAACTTTACGGAGATCCAGTTATATATCTATGAGAAATGTCCTCATGATGAGCTTACGATAATCATGAGAAGGTATATGATGAGGATCGCGGAGACTATCGCAAATGAGACCGGATGCCTCGGACTTGTGACGGGAGAGAGTATAGGGCAGGTCGCATCCCAGACGATGCAGGCGCTTGTTACGACAAATGATGTCTGTGAGCTCCCGGTATACAGACCGCTCATCGCATTTGATAAACAGGATATAGTTGATATCTCTGAAAAGATCGATACGTATGAGACCTCGATCGAACCCTATGAGGACTGCTGCACGATATTTGTGGCAAAGCATCCCGTGACCAAGCCCAACCTAAATGTTATAAGAGAGCATGAGACAAACGTTTTTGATAAGATAGACGAAATGGTAGACAAGGCACTCTCTACAAGAGAGATCATAGAAGTCAGTCCGTAAAAGATGTTGCCATACCGGCTATGACTATATTGTTAAAAGCTCTTGTAATGGAAAACAGAAATTGTTATTATTATAGTGTGTGATTGGGTTTATAGAGGAGGATATTAATTTGTCGGCGGAGTATATCGGATGAACATAAAGGTTCAGTGCTGCGGCATTATAATTCTTCTTACTCTTCTTTTATTTTATTTAAGAAGACGTAAGATCCATATGAATACAGAGAAGGCTTTCTTAAGGCTGTTCTTCCTGGTAATGGCAGGCGTTTCATTAGACATATTGTCTCTTGTGGCTCTTTATTTCAACGACGTCTGGAATCCCCTTATCGTAGATGCCATATGTAAAGCTTATCTTATCTCGCTGATCACACTTTCTTATTTCGCTTTTTTATATATAGTCATAGATATCTATAACAGGGATGAGACCTACAGGTTCTTATTCTGGATCGCTACCGTTGCCGATCTTATCGGAACGGTCTGTGTTATAATTCTCCCCATTAAAAAAGAATTAAGTGATCCCCAGGCAGTATATACATACGGCCCGAGCGTAATGACGACCTACGGGTTTGCGTTCTCGCTCCTTCTTGCGAGTGTGATATTACTGATAAAAGGCCGCAGAAGGATGGACCACAGGCGTTTCGGAGCGGTCCTCATATGGCTTTGCATATGGATCGGTGCAGCTGCGATACAGTTTATCAATAACAGACTTCTTCTGGTCGGATTCTCCGGAGCCATAGGAATGATGGTAATGTTCTTAAAGCTTGAAAATCCGGAGATAAGCCTGGATCGGGAGAGCGGAATGTTCAATTCGGATGCTCTTTCCAGATATTTGGATCAGCTTTATAAGAGCGGCAAGAGTTTTTCCGTACTTGAGATGCTCATAGTCCGAAGGATAGAGCATTATACGACTGAGGAAGAAGAGGTGTTCGCAAGGGAAGAGATGTGCCGTTATCTGATGGATATCCCCAAGTGTACGGCTTTTTCAATAAATGAAAATGATTATATCTTTATCTTTGACAATTCGGAGATAGCAGAAGAGTATGAAAAGATAATAAGCTCCAGGTTTGAATTCGGATGGGGCGAAGGCGGAGATAATTATATGACTCCCGCCTGGGTATTTATGCCTGTGGCAAATACCTTAAACCGTGCAAAGGATGTTGTCCCGGTATTAAGATACGCAAGAAGGCACAGCGCCAAGTTCATGAGCGGAGATATCATCATCGCCGATGAAGTCACGGCTGCATCCATGTATGATGAGAGACATATGGAGAACCTCATCGAGGATGCCATTGAAAACGACCGCGTAGAGGTATTCTTCCAGCCCATATACAATGTCAAGAAACAGAAATTTACATCGGCCGAGGCGCTGGTGCGCATCAGAAATGAAGAAGGCAAGATCGTTCCTCCCGGAAGCTTTATCGAGGTTGCCGAGAATAACGGAATGATAATGCAGCTTGGAGAGATAGTCTTTGAAAAGGTATGTAAATTCTTAAGAGACGATAAGCCGATGCGCTACGGCATCGAATATATAGAAGTCAATCTCTCGGCTGTTCAGTGTGGTTACCAGCATCTTGCAAGCAATTATATCAGGATAATGGAGAAATATCAGATAGATCCCGAGTGGATCAATCTTGAGATAACGGAGTCCGCGAGCATGGGAGAAAAGCAGATCTTCCTTGGGAATATGGCCAAGCTCATGGCGTACGGAGCGACCTTCTCCTTAGATGATTTCGGAACGGGACAGAGTAACTTAAATTACATCGTGGAGATGCCCGTAGAGATCGTTAAATTCGACAGGAGCATGGTAGGAAGTTACTTCGAGAACGGCAGGGCAAAATATGTCATGGATGCCGCGATCTATATGATAAGAGGTATGAACCTTCCCATCGTTTCGGAAGGTATAGAGACGGAGGAACAGCTTACGACGATGAAGCAGCTCGGAATAAGTTATATCCAGGGATTCTTCTTCTCAAAGCCTCTGCCCGAGAATGAATTCATGGACTTTTTGATAAAGCACAATGTTGCCTGATCCGATCACTTAAAATAGATCTTTATGGAAAGGTATATGAGCATATAAAGCTTATGCTTCATAAGGAATATAAAGAGCTTTTCCATCCAGGTAAGATAAGGCATGTCATATTCCTTAAGAGCTTTTATAACGCGGGGGTCTCTTAAGACCTCTTTCATATCAGAGCGATGCTCCTTATAGGGAGCATTTTTCTTTTTATATATCCCGCCTTTTACATGCAGTACGGTAAGACATAAATAATCATTTATGAGCTGGGTTGAAAAATCGAACCTGGCTTTTTCTTTGGATATACGAAGAAGGTTGTCATGCATGATGCCGATCTTTTTCATATAATCCTTATCATAGACCATGGTCATGGAAGAATTATGCATATGATAATTGTAAGGGAAATAGCCCGGGATCACGGCTACCTTTCCGGCGTCTAAGAACATGCATAATGAAAACTGGAAATCCTCACCGACAGACACATCATCGGAGCAAAGGGAAAGATTGTCCTTTATGAGTCCGGTTCGGGTAAGCTTCGTCACTCTGTTGGGAAGAAGACGTCTTCCCATGAATCGCCCGTCATTTATCAAAATAGGGAAGAGGTCGTTTTTGATCTCATCCGGGGTAAAGAAATCAGATGAAAGGTCACATTCTTCCGTCCATTCCTTACGATCCTCGTCTTCGTAAAGATGTTTAAGACCGCAGCAGACTATGTCGGCATCGGTCTTTAGCGCGCGTTCATAGAGCCTTTCAAACATATCTTCGGCTATGGTATCGTCGCTGTCGACATATCCGGTGTATTCTCCGACGGCTGCAAGACTGCCGGCCTTCCAGGCCGAGGTAAGACCGCCGTTTTCCTTATGGATGACCCTTACCTTATCCGGATATCTGTCCCTGTAGCTGTCGCAGATGGATGGAGATGAATCCGTGCTTCCGTCATCTACAAGGATGATCTCGATCTCTTTAAGGGTCTGCGAAAGGACGCTTGACATCGCGCGGTCAAGATATGCTTCCGAATCATATACGGGTATGACAATACTTACTTTTACATTCATAGCTGTATCATATCACAAAGTAAAATGAGGGGCAAACGGGGCTTTATTTAATTTGACAATTATGGTAAAATACTATGTGTGTCTTTGCGCATGTAAAAGGCAGGATGCACCATCAAAATATGAAAAGGACAGAAAATGGAGATCGAAGATATACACGGCAATGATGCCGAAAGTTGGGAAGAAGTTGTACTCATTTACAATTCCGCATTAAAGGAGATCGGGACTAAGCTTGAGATATTGAACGATGAATTCCAGCATGTTCATCAATATAATCCCATAGAACATATCAAATCAAGGATAAAGACTCCGCAGAGCATAGTGCAGAAGTTAAAGAAGCACGGCTATGAGTCTACCATCGCCAATATGGTCCGCTATGTAAATGATATAGCGGGTGTCAGAGTCATATGCTCTTTTACGTCAGACATATACCGCATCGCGGAGATGCTCATCAATCAGAATGATATAAAGGTGCTCTCGGTAAAGGATTATATCTTAAATCCCAAGCCTTCGGGATATAAGAGCTATCACCTTATCGTTACCGTTCCGATCTTTTTATCAGACAGGATAGTCGATACAAAGGTCGAGATCCAGATAAGGACCGTAGCCATGGATTTCTGGGCCAGCCTTGAGCATAAGATACATTATAAGTTCGAGGGAAATGCGCCCGAGCACATCAAAAAAGAACTTGTGGAGTGTGCGCAAATGGTATCGGAACTTGACGCCAGGATGCTCTCACTTAACGAACAGATTCAGGCAATTTCGGGGGATGAATGAGGAGTGCCCGGAACCTTTCGGCCCCGGGCTATTATGAAAAAATTTTATATATGTCTGCAGTAATCACTGCTTCGGTCGTTTTGATATTTTTATAATAAAATGAAAATGTGAACTTAATGTGAACAAGGCATGACAAAATGGTAAATATTTACAATAAAACGAGTCAAAGACAAATTTTTTCAGACAAGTTGCACAATATATAGTAGCGATGCCGGTATAATACCCAAGTATCGGAAAGGATGTAGTAAATTGGACACTTTAAAAGATATCTTATCTGACAAAGTAAACGCACAGAGCATAATACGCGCTAACGAAGAGGCCGCAAAACGCGATGAATTAAGGAAAGATCAGCGTATTGCCGAATACGAAAAGCTCGTAGAGGATCTTAAGAGACTTCAGTTTAAGAGCGCAGAGGTAAATGAGCAGACAAGCCAGCTCATCGCTTCCGCGATCGAAAAGATAGAAGGATATGCTTTTGCTCCCGCAGTCGATGTGTCTAAAGATATAGAGCCCGCGGTAGAGCTTATCAGAGCCCAGGGCGAGATCCAGGGCATAAACGGAGCAAGGCTCTCCGAGGTGAGCGACAGGGTATCTGAGCTTTCCGCAAAGCTTGACAGCCTTCTTGCCAAGGATGAAGGCGCGGAAAACCGTAAGCATATCGAGGAACATGTGCACAGGGAAAATGTACGTGTTTACCGGAATGTCCAGGCGGTTGTCGAGAATCAGACTTCCGGCCGGGCAAATGAGATAAAGGATGAGATAGGTTCCCTTAAAAAGCAGTTAAAGAGTGTTACCGCGATAAGTGTTATCACTTTAATAGCTGCTCTGGCAGCCGCAGCGCTGGCGGTCATGTCATTCCTGGGATAGACATACTATAGTTTTACATTATGCGTTTTATTACCAAGTACTATAAAGAATGCAGGATAGCATTTATAAAGAGCGCTTTCTTTGTGATCGGGCTTTGTGTTCTGTTTTGTCCGACTTTTGTTATCCCCGAAAGCGAAGGGGAGAATATGTTCGTTGTAAAATTAAACGGCAAAGAAGTCGGATGCGTCGGAAGCAGCGAGGAAGCCGGGGAATGTTTAAAGAATGCCCGGGCCGAGATCCAGAAGGAAAACGAAGATCTGGTATTTGTTAAGACCGAGATCTCGTGCGAGAGTAAGGAATCCTGGTTCGGAAAGACGGATTCAAAAAGCGATGTGATATCCAAAATGAAGGATGTCATGATGAGCGATCGCATAGCCGACAGGAAGACCGCCTACATGATAAAGGTAAATGATTTTACCGCCAATGTGGAGAGCGCGGAGGCGGTAACGGATATACTTCAGGCGGCTCTTGATAAATATGCCGAGAACAATCCTTACAGGGTCGAGCTCGTTCCCGATCCCGACAGGGAGATAAATGTCTTAACAACAAAAGTAGTTGACAGCACGAAGCAGATCAATGACCAGACACAGACTTTTACGGCCGGATTTGCCAGAGCCATGCATGACATGGATGCGGAGAGCGAGATGAGGCTCCGTATGAGTTTTGATGATTTTGACTATGGGCTTGTTGATATTTCCTATGATGACAAGGTCGAGGTAATAGAGACTTTTGTTTCTCCCATGGATCTGATGGCGAGCGATCAGGCTAAGGAGATCCTTACCAAAGATCAGGATAAGCCGGCGATATATGAGGTTAAGAGCGGAGATACTCTTTCGGAGATTGCTCTTGATGTTGACATACCCCTTGATAAGCTCGTCGAGATGAACTCCGAGCTTTTGGAAGATGAAAATTCACCGATAAGAGTAGGCGAAGAACTTGTCATAACGGTTCCCGAGCCCGAGCTTTCGGTCGGAAGAAAAGAAGAGATATATTACGAAGAGGCATTCGATGCACCTGTTGAATATGTCTATAACGATTCCTGGTATACGACCGATTCAGCGATAAGGCAGCAGCCTTCGGCAGGTTACAGACAGGTCGCAGCTGTGGTCTCCTATCATAACGACAGGGTGACGGATACGGATATCTTAAAAGAAGTGGATACGATCTCGCCCGTGGCAAAGATCGTGGAAGTCGGTACAAAAGCTCCTCCTTCATACATCAAGCCGATATCGGGAGGAAGGCTCACATCCGGTTTCGGACCCAGATCCCGCCCGACAAAGGGTGCCTCAAGCTATCACCGCGGCATAGACTGGGCTACACCTACAGGTACAGCCGTATATGCATCCTGTGCCGGTACGGTCGCAAGAGCCGGCTGGGGAAGCGGCTACGGATATGTTGTTTATATCAATCACGAAGACGGAAGACAGACCAGATACGGACACTTGAGCAAGGTGCTTGT
>DMCJ01000064.1 GCA_003446735.1 Lachnospiraceae bacterium
GTGATCATAGTTGTCGTTTTGCTTTCCGTATCCGCATTGTGCATGGTCATATTCTCAAAAAGGCTGAGCGCCACGACGATGAGACTTTCGAGATTTGAAGGAAGTATCACTCTTACCGGAAAAGGCGGCAGGGAACTTGAGCTTCATGAAGACAGGAGACTTTTGAACGGAGATATTATTGATACGGGCAAAGAGAGCAAAGCCTGGGTTCTGCTTGATGAAGACCGGATGGTTACCATTATGGAAAGAAGCAGCGCCGAATTCTATCAGAGCGGCAAAGACCTTAAATTGCATCTTTTAGACGGTAGTCTGTTTTTCAATATTGAACGCTCACTTGAAGAAGATGAGTCCTTTAATATCGAGACATCAACTATGATAATCGGCATCAGGGGGACATCCGGATATGCAGATGCGGATGAAAAGGGTAACAGCGTTTTGTATCTTACAAGCGGTAAGGTGGAGTTAACCGGTATGGATTCTGACAGCGGCGATGAAGAAAAGCTCAGGCTGTCGGCAGGACAAAAAGCTACGATCATTGTTGATGATGGTGTGGAAATACTGATAGAGGAAATAACCGAATCGGATCTTCCGACGGATCTGGTTCTGGAGATCTGCGCAGATGATGATCTGTTGGATGAGGTGACGGATGAGACGGGATGGAACGAGGGTGTTCTGAAAGACCTTGAGGAAAAATATTTACAGGGAGAAGAACCTGAAGGCGTAACGGATCTGCCCGCAGATGGCATTTCTGATATAACCGAAGACGATATGGATAACGGAGATCCCGCATCTTCTGATGCCAATCCGGAGGAGGTCAGTATCGTCGGAACCTGGAAGGCAAGGAATTCCGCATGGCCGGATATCGTCTTCTTTAAAGGCGGAAGAGGATATCTTCGCTATGCTCCCAATTCTGTAGAAGGTTTTTCATACGTCAAAAACGGCAGTTCGTGGACTATTTACCCGGATAACAGTCAAAGTACCTATAACTGCTTCTTCGATACAGACGGATTATATGTTACCGGATGGCAGTATTATGACAGGCTGTCAGATGATGATTATTACGGAGAATATCTTACATTGACTGAAGGACCGCTTCCTGAGGACATTATAGGCGAGTGGTATGATCCGGGCAGTCATATATCGTTTTATTTTAATGCCGACGGAACTGTGACCGGAGGATTTGAAAACGGCACTTGGAGTATCGTTGACGGCAATGTGATCATTTCGCAGGATTATCTGAGATATAAGGATGGAAAAATACAGAGGGGAGGTTATCCTGCCGGAAATTACAGCGGTCCTTTAGAGGATGGATATGTCTGGTGGGATCTTGAACGCGCATAATCCATAAAATCAGATTGCATGATCTTAATCCAAAGCCTTTCATCTGCAGATCGTGATATCTGTATTCAGCTCTGAAAATACATGTCGAAAGGTATGTATTTTCAGAGCTTTTTTTATACATTTCATATACCGCATGACATGACGAAAAAACAATTGTGACAGAGCTTTCGGAAAACGTATTATTCCTTGAAAATAAAGCATTTTAGGGATATAATTATTATAATTTTGGAGTAATGTGCGCATGTATGAAAACAGGTCAAATTTCATATTTCCTCTTATTGCGCAGATGACCGAAAAAGGGATACGGTTCTGTCTTGAAACAGGTGCATCCGATTGCGGCATCGTTATCTTTGATAAAGAGGGAGAAAAGGAGCTTTCAAGGATTCCTTTTGAGTCATCTGACAGGATAGGAAATCTTTATTGCAAGACTGTTTCGGGATTTGACGCTTCCGGGATTTCTTATGTTTTTTATATAAATGATGAATTGATAAGCGATCCTCGCGCTACGGGCTTTGCAGGCGGCAGGGAATACGGAGCTCGCCCCGAGACCGCACTTAAGGCACTTGTGGGTACGGGAGAATTCGACTGGGAGGATGACAAAACCCCGTTTCTTTCATATGAAGACAGCTTCTGGTATCTGCTTCATGTAAGAGGCTTTACCAAATCGCCTTCGTCAGGTGTTAAGGCTAAGGGGACATTTTCGGGCATCATAGAAAAGCTTGATCATCTTTCATCCATTGGCATTACCACAATAGAGCTTCAGCCTGCCTACGACTTTATCGAATGGGACGATGAGACCGGCAGGATCAATTACTGGGGGTATAAGGAAGGCTTCTATTATGCACCCAAAAAGGCTTATTCATATTCCGGGGATCCTGCCAAGGAATTTAAGGAGCTTGTAAAGGCACTTCATAAGCGCGGCATGGAAATATGCATGCAGTTTTATTTTGCACCCGATTATCCTGAGTCCGAGGTGCTGGAGATACTCAGATACTGGGTGGTGAATTTTCATGTGGATGCGTTTCATCTGATGGGACTTAATATCCCTATGAGACTTATCACTTCAGATTCGCTTCTTGCAGGAACCAAGATCTTATCCGATCACCTTGAGAATGTGAATTTTGAAAAGCTTAAGAAGCGTTTTAAAAAGAGGGTTGTCGGATTTTATAATGATGATTTTCAGTATCCTCTGAGAAGGCTTATCAAGAGCGATGAGGGGCAGGTATCGGAATGCCTTTCAATGCTTCGCAGCAATCCCGAGGATTTTGGACGTATCAATTTTCTTTCCAGTTACCGCGGATTTACTCTTATGGATATGGTCAGCTACGATCGTAAGCATAATGAGGAAAACGGTGAGGACGGAAGAGACGGAAGTGAT
>DMCJ01000072.1 GCA_003446735.1 Lachnospiraceae bacterium
TACCAGAAACCTTCTATCTGCATATTTTCCTTACAGATGAGCCCCAGGTAGATCAGCATATATAAACCGACAAGAAGCTGCACTATGCGCCGGGCATATTTGTATTTCCTTATGAAAAGAAAGACCCCCAGCGATATGGCTAAGCCTATATAACTGAAATTGAAGAGATAAAACAGATTATCCTTGGTCAACCACAGCGTTACTGCGACCGTTTCAAAAATCACCAGCATTAGTATTGGCAGTCTGTATTTCTTCATGATCTGATCTCATTTATCCTTTCTTAGATATTCATTATCATCTATCTTTATTAAATACTGTCACACTTTGGCGATGGCTGCAGTAATCCCGCCTTCGGCCGTCTTTTTAACGACGATCCTGCCTTTGTATCCGCTTCCCGCTACAGCTGCCCTCTCGCATACATTGTCCGTTCCGACGGTCTTTTCTACAAAGTCGGAATGTGAGAAATCGCCCTTAGCCTTATTTAACATACCGCTCGTAAAGGAAAGGACGGGAATACGGTATTTAAGTGAAAAAGCTTTAAGTGCAGGTTCTTTTTCCTTTATGTCTATGGTACAAAGAGCCGCAACATCGGAAATATCTATATTATTATCCGATAACACCTTTAGAATAAAACCCTCAAAAGCATCAAAAGGCGTATCCTTTTTCATTCCCACGCCAACAACATATTTCTTTGGAGATAAAAGGAGTGAAAAGCCTGTGGCACTTTCAGATTCTTTTTCATCACTTACAAGTATATCAACATCTTCTTCGGGGGGATAATCTTTTACCGATATGGTAATGCTCTTTCCTTCTATGGCTTTTGCGGATACCTTTTTTATCCCGTCCCTGTTTACTATCTTAAGATTATTTTCGACGGCAAAAAGATCGGCGGAAAACGCTTCGTTAACATCGGTGGATGTGGTTAAAACGGGAACTGCGCCGATTAATTCCGACAACCTCACAGCATCCTTATTTGCATTTCCGACATGCCCCGAAAGAATGGGGATCACATATGTTGCATTATCATCTGTAACAAGGACCGGCGGATCACTTAGTTTATCCTTTACAAAAGGAGCAATAGCCCGCACTGCTATCCCGCAGGCTCCGACAAAGATGATACCCTTTCTTTTTTCAAAGCGCTCCTTTGTCCATTCAAAAAGATCGGCGACCTTAGTAAATGGCTCTCCGAGCTTATCTTCAAATCTGTAATAGATCTTAAGGCTTTTTTCGTTTCCTTCAGATAAAGCTTTATTTATTTTTTCACCAGTCCGGCTTCCCTTTTTCGAAAAGCAGATAATGTCATAATTCATCTTTTGCCTTTCTGTACATCGTAGAAAATGAAGGATCATAAAGCTTTGATCTTTCGTATCCGCTCTTACTTATCACGTCACCGACAAGGATGATCGCCATCTTTTCTATACCGTTTTCCTTTGCAGTCTCATACAGCGATCCGACCGTGCAGATAAATTTCTTTTCATCTTCCCAGGTCGCCTTATATACTATGGCCGCAGGAGTATCCTCGCTATACCCGCCGCTTACCAGCCTTTCCGATAATTCGGAAAGCATACCCGTACTTAAATAGATCGCCATCGATGCTCCGTGTGACGCAAAGCTTTCGATGCTCTCTTTTTCCGGCACATCCGTGCGACCTTTCATACGCGTTATGATAAGGCTCTGGGATATACCGGGAAGGGTATACTCAAGATCAAGACTTGAAGATGCACCAAATAGCGCACTTACCCCGGGACATGACTTATATTTAATGCCATTTTCATCAAGGATGTCCATCTGCTCCCTTATCGCTCCGTATATACTCGGATCACCGGTATGGAGTCTTACGATATTTTTGCCTTCCTTATCCGAAGCGATCATAACTTCCATCACTTCTTCAAGTGTCATCTTTGCGCTGTTATATATTAAAGCCTCAGGCTTTGCATAAGATAAAAGATCGGGATTTACCAGGCTTCCCGCATATATTATCACATCTGCATTTTTTATAAGCTCCATCCCACGGACCGTGATAAGGTCCTTAGCTCCGGGACCGGCTCCGACAAAATCTATCATTTTTATAACCCTCTTATGATCTCTTCTGCTCTTTCACTTTTACCGAGCAGGCCGTATTTGTTTGAAAAGACGATGCATTCAACCAAAGCCTCTCCGCGGGACCTTAGATTAAGATAATGATATATCCTCTTAGTAATGTACTCAAAAACTTCCTTGTCTTTTCCGTTCTTAATAAGGATGTCCGTTGCCTCATCCGTAGATATACATCCCATTATCTTATCGCACACATCGGATGAAAGCCCGCAATAAAAGCCGGCAAGCGCCATTAATTCCATCCTGCAGTCGGCCTCTTTTGAGTGCGTGTTCATGATCCCGCCCGATACTTTTACAAGCTTTCCTATATGACCGACAAGGACTATCTTTTTAAAACCGAGCTCTACCGCGATATCTATCGTATCACCTATATAATTTGAACACTTTACGGCTTTATCCAGATCGTAATCAAATACCCTTTTTATAAAATCAAGTCCGTAATTACCGG
>DMCJ01000011.1 GCA_003446735.1 Lachnospiraceae bacterium
CGTATCACCTGTTTAAGAGGTTTTTATCCGCCTCTTCCTTTTCCTCATCCCGGTAATATTTACCGTAATATTTTCCGTAGTACTTTCCGTAATACTTTCCGTAGTAGCCCTTCTTCTCGGCTATGTTGACCTTGTTTATAACAGCCCCCAACAGCTTGCAGTCGGTCATATCGATCTGTTCTTTTACCTTCTGAACGAACTTATAACTGTTCTTGTTAGCCTCGATTATAAGGATGATTCCGTCGCAGTATCTTGCTACGACCGCACAGTCGATAACGCTGCCAAGCGGAGGCGTATCTATAAATACATAATCATAGAGCTGTCGGGTCGCGGATATGAAGCTCTTAAACAGTTCCGTCTGCAAAAGCTCCGAAGGATTGGGCGGTACCGGCCCGGAAACTATCATACTTAAATTGGGTACGTTCGTATTTGCGAGCACCTCGTCAATGGGCGAGATACCGGAAAGAAAATGGGATAATCCCTTTCCGCCGTCGCTGATCTTATAGCGGCCGATAAGTACGCTCTTTCGAAGGTCCGCATCAATGAAAAGCACCTTTTTCCCGGCCTCCGCCATGGAATAGGCGAGGTTAAAGGTCACGCTGGATTTGCCTTCGTTAGGCATACAGCTTGTAAAGGCCACGACCTTTGTGTCCTTGCCTAAGAACTGGACATTGGTACGAAGGGTCTTATAGGCCTCCTGCCCGTAATAATCCATTTTTTTGATGCTTTCGATGTTGACGTACATTTATCTACCCTTGTTTTTCTTAGCCTTTGCTTTAGCTACCTTCTGCCTTTTCTTTTTATCCTCGACAAGATTTTCATCAAGCGGGATCGAACTTAATACGCTTATCCCCAGATATTTTTCAACGTCATCCGGACTTTTTATCGTATCGTCCATCATATAGAATAAAACGATGATGCCGGCTGCTATAAAAGTCATAACAAGGGCTCCGACCAAAGTATAGAACTTTGTCCTCGGGCCTACCGGGCTTATCGGCATCTCCGCATAATCCACAACGTTTACGGCCCTTATATCCATGACTTCGGTGATGTGGATGCTGGCCACTTCCCTTACGGCATTTGCTATATCCTGGGCTCTCGCGGGGTTTGTATCCCTCACGGTGATACTTATTATACGAGTATCGGTGGTATTTTTAACGGATACCATCGAGCTTAAGCGCTCGGATGTGATCCCGCGCATATCGGGGTATTTGGAATCAAGCTTAAGCCTGGTTATGACCTGCTCCATGACGGAACGGGATTTTACCAGCTCCGCGTAATCCTTCGTAAGCTGCGTACCTGTCTGCAGATCCGAATAAGTCACCACATTATTATCCTGCTTGCTTAAAACGTAGATCGAAGTGGTGGACTCGAATTCCTGAGGCAGAAATGCGATGGAAACAAAATACATCGCACTTGCACCTAAAAGGAACGCAAGTATCAGGATATGAAGTTTTGATAAGAGCACAAAAAACAGCTCACGCAGATCTATCTCGATCTCGTCCGATTCGCTCATCTTTCTATCTCCTGACCCGCTATAAGCTTTGCGGGGTTTATTTCAAATATGGTCTCTGCGACCTCACGACCGTATTTCTTTTCGATATACGAAGCACACTTTGCGATCTTCGGAGCTCTGCTTCCTTCGCATCTGTGGGCATCCGTAGCAATAAAACTGACCAGTTCCTCTTTCATGAGATACTTAAAAAATCTTTTCATTCCAAAGGAACCGTCAGTGACGGTGTGGGAATTAACCTGAAAAAAACACCCCATTTCATGAAGCTCATACGCTTCCTCAGGGTGTCTTACAATAGTCTCATATCTTTCAATGTGTGCCAGTATGGGAAAAAATCCCCCCTGAAGTAATTCGTATATTCCCCGTTTTATTCTTGAAAGATCATAACCCGGATGAAATTCTACAAGCACGTATCTCGTGCCGTTCATGGTCGCGATCTCTCCGCTCTTTAATCCCTCACACATCCCCTCGTGTGAAAAGACCTCATTGCCCAGATAGAGATTCATCGTAACCCCGAGTCTGTTAAGCTGATCCTTTAACCGCTTAAATGCCGCCTCCCTTTCTGGGCGGGAAGCCACTTTCCTTCCTTCGTGATAATGAGGCGTCAAGATGATGTTTTCTATTCCCTCGCGCTTTGCAAGATAGATCATCTTTATGCTCTCATCAAGACCCGATGAACCGTCGTCTACTCCGGGAAGTATGTGGCAGTGAATATCTGTGATTATCACTTATCCAAAGCTTTCTTAAGCTCATCCATAAATGTCTCGACATCCTTGAACTCCCTGTAAACGGATGCGAAACGAACATATGCAACTGCATCAAGATCCTTTAAATGAGCCATTACCATCTCGCCGATAGCTGTGGAAGGGATCTCCTTCTCTTCCATGTTGAATACCTTGTTTTCAACATCTTCAACGAGTTTGGTGATCTGGTTGGCCGAAACGGGCCTCTTATGGCAGGCACGAAGTACGCCGCCTTCGATCTTGGCTCTGTCGTATGCCTCTCTGTTATTGTCCTTCTTGATCACGATAAGTGGAATGGTCTCCACCTTCTCGTATGTGGTAAAGCGCTTGCCGCACTCATCACAGACTCTCCTTCTCCTGATGGAATTATTATCATCAGCGGGACGTGAATCTATTACTCTGGTATTTTCATGACTGCAAAAAGGGCATTTCATAATTATAGTGCCTCCCAAATTATAAATATGTAATCATTGTATACCAATTATTTTTTTATGTCAACCCAAAACTTTATACTTTTTTTATAATTTCCTCCGCAAAACTAACTAAATCTGGTAAAAACAAGCTTTATTTCTCTGCAGATGCGTAAAATTATGGTAACACAAGATGTAGGC
>DMCJ01000046.1 GCA_003446735.1 Lachnospiraceae bacterium
ATGGAGCAGGGTCTTACATTCGCTATCCGTGAAGGTGGACGTACAGTAGGATCTGGTAGAGTAGCATCTATCATCGAGTAATCTTACTTCATACGAATTAATTTGAATTCTTACGAGATTTCCTGGATTCATGTGAGATTTCTTGAGTTCGTGCGAGATTTCCTGGATTCATGTAAGATTTCTTGAGTTCGTGCGAGATTTCCTGGATTCATGTAAGATTTCTTGAGTTCAAGATAGATGGTCTATAATTGATTACAGATAGGGCTCCTCGGATATGAGGAGCCCTGTTTATCTGATATATTTTCTTATAATTTTTCCTATATAGTGTTTTAAATAACCAGCCTGATTTAGACATATTTTTCATAGAATCAATACCAATACATTGCTCATTATATAGCTTATGTTTTATAGAATATATAGCAACACGTTGCTCAATATATAGCTTTATTTTATAGAATTAATAATGATATATAGTTCAATACATAGTTAAATACTTAGTTCAATACATAGATTGATACATAGCTTATATATAATTGGGACATACTCATTTAGATCTAAGGTTACGATATGCCGATATTTCAATGCAATTACACAGAAATAATCTTGTAATTATGCTGTAATGCTACAGCGGTGATATAATTCCTTTGCTGTGTAGCATTCTCGTAAGGACATGCGAGAAAAATGCTACAGAGGGAAGAGAAAACGTTTGCTGTGTAGCATTCTCGTAAGGACATGCGAGAAAAATGCTACAGAGAGAAGAGAAAAGCCTTTGCTGTGTAGCATTCTCGTAAGGAAATGCGAGAAAAATGCTACAGAGGAAAGAGAAAACGTTTGCTGTGTAGCATTCTCAGCAGGGCAAGCAAGAAAAATGCTACAGAGGGAAGAGAAACGCTTTGCTGTGTAGTATTATCGGCAGGGCAAGCAGGAAAAATGCTACAGAGAGAAGAGAAAACGTTTGCTGTGTAGCATTATCAGCAGGACAAGCAAGAAAAATGCTACAGAGGAAAACAAATCCGTACTATCTGTAGCATAAGTAACATATTAACCCAATAAACCCAGTAAACCGTGTGATTTGAACAGTAAAAGTAGAAAAGGATAGGAGGAGATTGTTATTAACAAGATCATTTTAAGCAAAATTCGTGAATATGAAGATATTCTTAAAAAAATAGGAACTGATCAAGCGAACCCAAGCTTGCAATGCAGAAAAGTGAGAGGAACCTATCAGTATTTTATCAATGATAAATATGTGGGGAAAAGAAAAGAATGGAGTAAGATAAAGGAACTGGCTCGTGCGGAGTACAGGAGCAAACTTAGGGTGTTGCTTGAGAAGGAGCTTAAGTATCTAAAGCGCATTCTGGAAACGGAAATTCAAATTTCAGCGTTGTATTACAAATTATACGAAGGTAAACGCATTTTGATCGAACCCGATATCCTTCCGGTCAGTGAAAAGATAAAGAGATTTGAGCAGGAAGAATATCAGGGACTGCCCTTTGATGAAAATGATAAAACGGAGTTCTACACCAACCGGGGTGAACGTGTTCGATCAAAATCGGAAAAGATCATTGCAGATGAGTTAAACAGACTGGGTATACCGTATAGGTATGAGAAACCATTGAAACTAATTGCAGATGGCAGGATAAAAGAGTTTTATCCTGATTTTACAGCCATGAATATTTCAACAGGAGAGTTGAAATATGTGGAGCATTTGGGAATGCTGGATTCCCCCGTTTACTTCAAAAATACACTCAGCAAATTGGATGTGTATGAGAAAAATGATCTGCTGATCGGACGGGATGTGATATTGATTCATGAGAGTTCTTATCGGCCGCTGAATACAAGAGTCATTGCAAATTATATAAACGAATTCTTTATGTGATATATTTCATCAATATTTAATGCTTTATCGGAAAGCCGTTTACTTTTTGAAAGTAGATCATTTTGCATGAGACCGCAGACAGCCTGCTCGACAAATGAATTATGGATAAATATACTAAAGAATATCTGAGATAAAACATTTCGATAATAATCAGAAAATAATCCAAAAATATTCCGAAAACAATAAAAACCATTTCAAAACCATTTCAAAATTGTCAATGACAGATTGTGTTTTGCGGCGAAGGTTCTTTGACCTGCTAATTATTTATTGATATAATCTTTAATAGGGGTATATCGCATGGTCAAGAGGGGTAAACGTCACGTCTTCTATCGCATGATGTTAAGACGGATCATCGCATGGATGATCCTTGGCTTGATGCTTTCTTTTGCATTTATTTCTTTCTTTCCGATCACAGCCCTTGCTGATGGAGAGGGCTTTAATATGCAGTTTTCCCAGACAATTGTATATAATCAGGAAGATATCTGGAGTAACGGTACCGGTAACTCCAGACATTTTTTTGCTATCTGGGAAAAAGGTCCGTATCTTTTCTTAAATAACGATCTTATAGAAGCCGGAGTCATACATGTTTCCAAGAATGATGCAGGGTATCAGTTCAGTCTGCCTGCCGTTAATTTTGATGAAATGACAGGGGATCCCGAATTGTACTATCTGGAGAATATCCAGATGGGATCGATGACCTTTACCTGCAGGGAGCCTAAGTTTCTTACTGAGGAAGAGTGTTATACGGATGATGTCGTCGCGTTTAATTTCATGCTGGATAATCCGGTCAGGATATATCAGAAAAGGGAAGTATATTATTCCGATGACAGATATCAGTGCACTTATGAGTATGAACTGAATCTTGAAGAATTCAGAGTGACGATCCTTATGGGAGTAATTGACGGAGAACTTCAGGCAGATACAGCTCAGTATATGCTTAATTTTAAAGGAACTTCACGCTTTATAAATACCGATATGGGAACAGATGAGACAAAGCCTGTAGGAGAGGATTATGAGGAGGAGCCTTCATACTATAGTTTTAACTGGACTTACACAGATCATCCGGTCAAAGTTACCGATCTGGGAGTATCTTCTGCTTCCCCTTCGGAGCCGAAAAATGATGAGGTGACGCAGAATGCTTCGGAAACCGAAGGCGAAACCGGAACAGATATAAGCAGCGAGATAGTTGAAGGAAAAGATAACGGAAAAAATAACGGAAAAGATAATTCCAAGGATGAGAAGGGTAAACTCTCACTTCCCGGTGCGATCGCGGTAGGTGTCGGCGCGGGCGCTGCAGGTGCGGCCGGAGCTGCGGCGGCAGGCAGTGCATTAAAAGGTAATCCTCAGGAGGCTGAGGAAGAAAAAAAGCGCTACCGGATGTATGTCGGAAAGGACTTCGGGGATACGATAAGAAAGGGCGCTGCTCCCGTAGTTGTCCGGGCACGGATTGCCGAGATAGGAAGAGACAATATCGAGAAATACCGCCCTGACCTTTCTGAAAGGATAAGTGTCATGGGCAATGGTATAAACCTGGCTTCTGCCAGAGTAAACGGCTATTATCTGGAGGCTTATGTATATGTTGATGAAAACAGCACTTTAAGTGAGGGGACACTCACCTTTACATACGCAGGAGAAGGCGGGACTTTTAAGAACAACATCATATTCAAACTGGCAGGTAAGCCTTATTTAAGATTCCCCGAATTTACCGCAGGCGGAACGACATGGATCTTAAATGCGGATATATATGTGGATATGATAGCGGGAGATAATAAGACCTATCCCGTCATGTTCTATTTTGAAGATGCGGTAAGTAAGCCCAGGGTGATCAGATTTGGCAATGATGATGTGTTTGATGTTTCCGCAAGAGAAGCGGAAAGAATAAATACCTACTATGCTGATATCGTAAATCATTCGAGCATGCAGGACGAGAGCGGATTTTCATTTCCTTCGTTAACGGAAAAGACCGTGCACATCTATGCTGAGTTTGAGAACGGTGATACAGCGGAAGGAGATATAAATATAAGGATATATCCCGAGGGACTGTTTATAAAAGCATCGCAGGATCGAATCGAAAATGAAAGGCTTTTGATAAATGCTTATGAGGATAAGATCTTCTACGGGGATGATGTGGAGCCTACCCCGAGATTTGTACCTACCAGGTTAAATGTAATGCTCGCTCTTTCAACTGATGAGGGAGCTAAGGTGATAGACGCAGATGAGGCCGGAGTAAAGATCGGAAGCTTTATCGGGGAAGAGGGCCCGGGCACGGGTCTTGCCGAAAAAATGGAGTCCGAAATCTCAAATGTGGGATCGGAATACAGCATCGTATCAAAGAAAGCATTTGTGGAAGGTGATAAACCTTTTTATATGCTGCTTCCCGTGTCTTGCGAATATCAGGGAAGAAGCTATGAAAGAAATATCCCCGTAAGAGTCATCGGTGCAAAGCCCGAACCCATGCAGGACTGGGAAAAGGAATATAGAAAAGTCCTTTATGCGATAAAAAGATATATTGAGGACGGAGAAAGACGCGCTTACTGGGTGATGCTCCTTAAGGAGCATAAAGACAACGGCAGGTTTTCCGCATATACTTTAAGGATGATGTGGTGGAGCATCTACTACGAATACTATGATTATGAGATCTCGGTAGGTGCCGGATATAATTTTCAGGCAGAAGCAGTCGACTGGATGCTCTCCGGCACAGAGTGGATAAAGTGGGTATGCGGAGTGACGTTTTCCTACTGCGCGGACGGGGTTACGGGTAATCCGGTCGGAGGTGCACTCGTCCAGATGGTCTATGAGGTCGTGATGGACGCTATCGAAGAGCTTACGGACTGCATTATAAATGACCGTGATTTTAATTACCAGAAGCTAAACAGTTATAAACACCTGATGAATGCCGGAGACAATGCGGCCGGAGGACTTGTAAAAGACAGCCTGATCAAGACGTTTGAAGGTGGATTTACAGGAACTGCACAGCTTAAGAAAGCAACTATGTATGTCGGAACTTACATGGGCTTTCTCGTATTTAAGAACTTAAAACTCATTCATGATAAGACAAAAGAGTGGGATCTGCCCGGAGCGATATTTGCGACATTTAAGGATCTTACCGTAAACTTCTTTAAGACGGTAGGAGCAGAGCTTTTCGGCAACTGGCTAAAGAGTAAGAAATTCCAGACAGAGGCGGGCAAGATCGTCGCCGATGCAGCTAGAGAAGTCTTCGAAAAATACAGGACGCTAAGGCCGGTAGATACGGCGGATCTTGCTGCGAAATTTGTTGAAGAAGCGATAGCAGGCGGAACGGGCTTTCTTGTGGACTGGGCAAAAGGAAAATATGAGACAACGGAATTTAATATCCGTGACGATAATCATGTGGTTATCATATTCAGGCTGTGGGAAAGAGAAGGAAGAGAGCCGGTATGCTGCGGCATAGACTTAACGAGATCTCTTACTTATATAGGAAGCGGTATGTTCTCGCCGTTTGTGGTCATATATGATATGCTCTTCGGAAATCTCGTGGGAGCGCAGGGAACGATATCATTCCCGAGAGATCCGAAGGCTGTAAGGCAGAAAAGGATAAGAGACAGGGCAAGATCCTGGGATCTTGATCTAAAGTCGGATCAGGCATGAAGATCAGGCAAGATGATCATGAGCGATGATGAGATTTGAGATGATTGACATATCCGGAAGTACGGATGTGGTCCTGAAAAGGGAGGAATCATATGGCTAAATTTTGCGCGCAGTGCGGTAATAAATTAGTTCCGGATTCTAAATTCTGTAACATATGCGGAGCGATCATTCCCGTCGCTGCGCCGGCAAATACATATCAGGGAGCCCCGGCAAATGT
>DMCJ01000083.1 GCA_003446735.1 Lachnospiraceae bacterium
TCTCTCTGTCCTCTTCCGATGGGAACCATTGAGTCAATGGCCTTGATACCGGTCTGAAGAGGAGTATCCACGCTCTGTCTCGTGATAACGCCGGAGGCAACTCTCTCGATCTTACGATATTTATCTGTCTGAATGGGACCCTTGTCATCGATAGGCTGTCCGAGCGCGTTTACAACACGTCCCACAAGGGCATCGCCGACAGGAACCTCAACAACTCGACCCGTTGTCTTTACCGTGTCGCCTTCATTGATGTTCTTATGGCTTCCCAAAAGAACGGCACCGACATTGTCCTCCTCTAAGTTCAGCACCATGCCGTATACTTCGCCGGGGAATTCAAGAAGCTCTCCCTGCATCGCATCCGACAGGCCATGAACACGGGCAATACCGTCTGCCACCTGGATGACCGTTCCGACATCCGACACCTCAAGTGTGGATGCATAGCGCTCTATCTGTTCCTTGATGACCGAACTGATCTCTTCCGGTTTTAAATTCATGGATCCTTACGCACCTTTCCTGTTATTAACGGACCCGCGATCAAACGCGGACTTTTAACAGCTGCCGTTTCAGCTCTTCTATCTTGTTGGAAACACTGCTGTCCACAACACGGTCGCCTATACGGATCACCATGCCGCCGATCAGTGTCTCGTCGACGGAATATTCCGCCTCGATCTCTTTGTAGGATGTAGTGTCAAGAAGCTTCTTTTCGACCTCTTTTTTCTGAGTATCGTTAAGCGGCATGGGTGTCTTTATATGAGCGATACCAATGCCCTTTAACTCCTTGATCTTCTCTGTGAAATATTCAAGGATCTCCCTGATACTGTCAAATCTCCCTTTTTCTTCCACGGTATATAAAAATCCCGTCATCTCATCGGATACTCTTCCCTTAAAGACATCCTCGATTATCTTTAATTTTTCTTCTTTGATGATCTCCGGATGTGACATGAGACTCAAAAATGCGGGATTTTCATCAAGCACGTTAAGAAGCGCTGTCGCCTCGCTTAAAAGCTCGTCTTCTTTATGCTTTTCTACGGCAACATCATACAAGGCGTCTCCGTAGGTTCCCGAAATCACCTTTGCCATGTGCTCTCACCCATTTCCTTTAAAGTCTCTTCAACCAAAGCATCCTGAACCGTGGTATCGATGGAGGTCTTAACTACCTTGCCTGCGATAAGGCTGGCGAGAACAACCATTTCTCTCCTTACCTCATCGGCAACCTTCTCCTTTTCAAGTTCCGCTTCTTTATTTGCGCGGTCGATGATAAGGGCAGCTTCCTCTTTGGCGCGGGATACTATCTGCTCTTCGTTCTTAAGAGCTTTTGCCCTCGCCTCGGCTAAGATCTGCTCAGCTTCCTTGTCGATATCCTTAAGTCTTTCTTCGTACTCTTCGCGAAGCTTAGACGCATCTTCTTTGTCTTTCCTGGCATCCTCGATGTCTGCTTTTATCCTGTCCTGCCTGTCCTTTAACATCTTTCTGACAGGATTAAAGAGCTTGTTGGATGCGATCAGCCACAGGAAGAATATGGCGACTATCATCAGCGCCGAATCCTGCAACAACTGGAAATCCAGATTAAAAAGCCGCGTCATGCCTTCCGCTTCTGCCATTAAAATCAAAGCCTGCTCCTCCTTTCCCTGCTTTCGTGCAAAGGATCCGCTTAGGTGAGCGGCTTAACGAATAACAGCATAAGTGCGATGAACAGACCGTAAAGACCTGTGGTCTCGGCAACCGCCTGTCCCAAAAGCATGGTAGAGGTAACGTCCGACTTAGCGCCGGGATTCCTTCCTACTGCCGCAGCTGCATGTCCTGCTGCGATACCCTGACCTATACCGGGTCCGATACCGGCAATAACTGCAAGTCCGGCACCGATTGCGGAACAGCCTAAGATAAAATTCTCGTTAAATTCCATTGTTGTCTCCTCCTTTAAAAGAGTTATGGTTGTTTATATTTTATAAAATAATTTATAAACTTTCCTGATCATGAATCGCCGATGGCGTCTGTGATGTATGTCATGGTCAGCATACAGAACACGTATGTCTGGATGCAGCCCGAGAACAGATCGAAGTATACGTGGAGCGCTGCGGGCCACGCGAGAGCTATCCACGAAAGCATTCCGTATACGAGAGCCATTATGGCCGTACCGGATAATATGTTGGCAAAAAGACGCAGGGATAATGAAACGGGAACCGCGATGTCTCCGATGATATTGATCGGCGCCCAGAAAGGCCAGGGATCGCAGAGACCCTTTATAAATCCCGATATCTTCTGATACTTTAATTTATTGAATAATATAAGGGTAAATGTGATTATCGCAAGCGCGAATGTTACGCCGTAATCCGCTGTCGGAGGACGTAACCCGAAAAGCCCGGATATATTGCTTACAAGGATAAAGATGAACAATGTGCCGATGTAGTTGGCAAATTTGGCTGCGTTCTTTCCCATAACGCCCTTAACCATATTGTCTAACATCTCAACGATGAGCTCAACTACATTTAAGAAACCTCCGGGAACTTCGTCTGCTTTTTTCACTGCCTTATTGGCTGCTATGCAGAAACATGTGATAAACAGAAATACAATGAGAAGGCAGACATGCGTGGTGGTGATCCACAAAGTCTGACCAAAAAGTTCATATGAAAAGATACCATGTATCATGAAATCAACGTTTTCACCGCCGGACATAAGGATTCCCTGTCCTAAAGTTTCCATCTTTTCACCTCCTGAAAATCTTATCCGTGATAGGTGTGGCATAAGCTGCCGCTTTCAGTCCTATCATCCCAACGAAGGCTGTTATCGGATTCCCTATACCCGTAAGCACGAGAATGCCGAGAACAATAAGTGCTATGCCGTATCTTACAGCCGTTCCCCGTTGCATTTTCTTTACCGCTTCGCTCTCATCTCTGTCCACGGCATCATTAAGTCCCATTGACATATTGATCGCCCAGAAGACCGCTACCGCTAAGCCGGCCAGAAGCCCCAGGCTGTTATAGAACTTGTTGTCAAAAAAAATAAATATAACCGTTCCTGCCAGGATGCAGAATATGATCTCTCCCAGCAAAAGGCCCGGTAATGAGTCATTTATCTTCCGAATTCGTGTCATCATATATTTTCTTCGCCATCCGGTAGATATTGGTAAAGCCTGCCAGAGCTCCGGCAAAAAACAGCACGATCGTCATAAATGATGTGCCAAGCTTCCTGTCGATAAAAATACCGGCTAAAGTGCACAGCACTATGGGGACCAGCATATTAAGTCCAAACTGGAATATCATCATGAGAGCCCGGATCACGCTTTTATCATGTCTCATTTCACAATTATACTAATTTTTCGCCTCGATGTCTACAAAAAATGTACTTTTTGCCCGCATTTTCTTTAAGTGCGCTTTTTGATGCAGACCAGAAATGCCCAGGCCGTCACGAACATCATCGGATAGCTGTACTGGATGAAAGATGCCGGCGCGGTAAGGAATATCACCCCTTCGCGGGCAAGCAGGGATAAAAGTGTTACTGCGATAAACCAATTCTTTTTTATGATGGATATGACAAGCGAGACGATGAGGATCACGAGCATGGGAATATATGCTTCTCCTCCGGCTGCAAAAAGGAATTTCGCGATCTTATCCGTACCGTTTATATCAAGTCTCTTGTTTCCGTCTATCAGGACAAGTCCGTAGTCCCTGTCGCCGGAATAGAGCGCATACTGCGAAGTCTCTACCGGCTTCATTCCCATTACAAGACCGGGATCATAGTCATATATCCCGTTCGTTATGAGGAATAACTGTATCCTCTCAGCGATATACAGATCAAGGTTATGGTATATCATCCTGAACGCACTTTTAAGATAATCGCTCTGTGTTTTCGCATCGGCTAAGGTCTGCGTATAAGCGCCCGAATTCTTATCGGAATTATATCTGTGGAATGCGGTGCATGAGAGCGTCTCATAGCTTAAATAATCAAGTTTTACTATCTTATTGATATTCTCAAGATCTTCCTCTGCGCCGGGATAAGTCTGGTCTCTGTGTATGATAAGAGAAAGAGGTCTTACCGTAGCAAGGATCAGATAATCACTGCCGTAATACTTTTCTTCGCCTGTTGTCTGCGGGATCTTTATAACGGAAAATGCAAGAGCAAAAACAACGAAGAAGATAAGACTTGCCACCTTGGCAGACTGCTTTCTTTTTCCGTTTTGTAAAGGCTCTGACCTTCTTTCTTCGCCGGCCTTAAAATCCTCTTCGAACGGATCCCTTTCGTCATCAAATAAAGCTGCATCTCCGGTTTTTTGATCGCTGTTTTCTTCAACCGGCTTTTTCTTTTTATCCGGTACCATCAAAGAATAAGGCACAAGGAATATGCAAAAAAATATAAGGACTATCCCTTCACTTCTCCATAAGCATAATACAGCTGCGAGGATCGAAAGGATCACTGTCTTTTTTACGGGTACTTCATCCCTGTCAGCCCTGTGAAGAACATCATAATACATATATGCAAAAAAGATGAGGAAGACCGGCGCGTATAAAACGGGTCTGAAACACATCAGCGCCGAAAGAAGCGTAAATGGCAGGACGGAAAAGATAAGCATCAGCTTTCCGTCTTTCATATAAAGATAGGTGCTTACCGCAGCCAGGATACAACAGTTAAGCAAAAACGGCGCTACGGATGCGGGCACTATGGTCATAGCCGTCATGAAATAAAGCGAAGTAAGATAGTTATGCCAGTATACCGGAAGAAACCTGGTCGCATATCCGAAGATCACGGCATCATCGCTCATATAATATCCGGGATAACTTGCGAAAAACAGGATAAGATATATCGCCAGGGTCCCGAAGAAAACATACCAGGATCTGTCATACCTCCTCCTTATCTTCGAAAGAAAAAGAAAACCGAAGTAATAAACACAAAAAGCGAGCACCTTGGAAAGGATGCTCATTACGGGTGCCATCGAATAATCCTTCGGAAGAGATGCCATGTTAAGTTCGTCTGTGGTGAATATCTTTCCGGACGAAATAACACTCCCCGTCCAAAAGGCAAGGGAGATGACAAATATCTCTATCTGAGTTTTGTATTTGTTGAAGAATCCGGTCATATGGTTATTCCTGTTTCGTCTCCTGCAAGCTAAAGGTCTTATAGATCATGAACATCATGATAAAGAGCATCGCAAGCGAAAGTACCGGGAACGGGATCAGTTTCTCTTTATCATAATTATAATAATACCCGTATGTGATGAACGTAACGAGTATCTGCGTTACCGGGACCCAGAAAAATCTGATGTTCAAAACTGCGATCAGTATTGCGATGATCTCTATGAAATAGCCGTATCTTTCGTGCATCTGAGGAAGGAAATACAGTGCGAGCGCACCTTCGCAGTAGACGATCATAAGGAGCAAAGACGGTGTCAGTTTTTCATTCAAAAGCTTTAATATGACGGCGGTCATAAAGAGTAAGAGCACGCATACCGCGAAGATTATACCGGTTTTCGAATACCAGTCGGTAAGATTGAATTCTCCTATGATGTAATAAATGTTAGGATACTTCAGTGAAAGGCGCTCGGAATATTCCTCCGCCTGTCCGAAATAGATCGAAAGAAGCTGCGTAAACGGTCTGCCTGCGATCCATGCCGGTATTATACTTATGAAATATATGGCCGGGATAAGTACAAATTCCCATGTTTTGGTTTTCTTAAAGAGCCAGAGCAGGATGATGACCGGCAGATATAAAAATGTCTGCATCTTAAACGCAAATGCGATCCCGAAGAATATCATCGCCGGAGTCGACCTGTCTTTTAAGATAAATAAAAGTGTCAGAAGCAAAAATGATGTGTAGATCGAATCGCACTGCCCCCACATCGAGCTGTTGGAAATGACTACCGGCGAAAGCCACACGATCGCACCGGCCATAACTGCTAAGGTTTTGCTTTCCTTTATCTCGTAAATTATAAGACCTGAAACTGCGGCACATACGACATCAAACGCGATCGAAATGATCTTAAGCGCAGTCATCCTGTTCATGCCGGTCTTAACTGTGATCCACATAAGATAAAGATAAGATGGTGCATAATCATAGAAGTCACCTGCTAACGCCTTAAATCCGTTTACATCAAGTTCATTCATCCACGCTTCCCAGAAGAGCGAATAATCTCTGGAAATATAGGGCATGAAAGCTCTTCTTAAAACAAGTCCGAGGATAAAGGCAAGCGATGCCATGATGATAAGGATCACATCCTTATTCTCGCCGACAAAACGTATGCCTTTTTCATTATCTTTTCCGTTTTCTTTTTTATCAGTTTCTTTATCCATAAGACTCATTATAATCCAAGAAACCCCTTTTATCAATTATTCAAGTGCGATAAGGAGTGCGTCTTTATTTCCCTCATCTTTCTCCACGCACTTATACATCGTATCTCCGTATTTATAGATGCCGTTCAGATAAACCTTATCGCGTTCTATCACGAGTATCGCTTCGGGCGGATCTTCCATCGCTTCTTCGGAGAATTCATACGACACATCCCCGGGCATGATGTCTCCCGCTTCATCCGGACTGTCATAAACGACCGGATCTCCGGCCACAAGGACCGGCTCCTCGGTTATATGACGAAGTTTTGCATAAGGAGCATCCTCCTTAAAAACGATCCATAAAGGATAGTCATATCCGTCTCCGGAAATAAGTATCCCGACATCCGAAACACCGCTTTCCCTTACTCCCCGCGCAAGCATCTCATATGACTCCTGCCTCATGTTAAAAGCAAAATACTGCGATCGGCGATCTCCCGCTTCATGTCTTACATTCCTTACGGCCGGCGCCAGATTATAATCAAATGAAGGGATCGAGAGAATGAGCGAAAGAGCAGCTATGAAGATCACGGCTGCATACATCACGGCCCCTTTCCCGCTTTCTTTTTTTCCTCCAAAGGTAATATTTCCCAGACACATGATGACCGACATACTCATCATTATCGTCACGGACAACGCCGGATACATAAGCCTTGTTCCCCAGGGCTGCCATTTTAAGAGCGCCATGATAAATCCGAACGAAAGCCAGGAAGATACCGCAAACCCAAGAGGGAATTCATACTTTTTTATTTCGCCTTTTTTACCTTCGTCCGTTTTTCCTTTCTTTATGACAGCTAAGACCGCCCTTTTTATCAGAATGCCCAGAATGAAAAATCCGGAGAAAAGAGCAAGATATGCCGCAAGTGCACTCGGTGTCTTGTCATGAAGATACATATCATCGCCCATGTTCATATGATGCAGAAAATCAAATCCGTGAAATGCTATCGCCTCATTATTTACTTCAACTTTAAGGAGCGATGCCAGGCGGATCGTAAATCTGTATATGACTCCGTTTAAAGGCCTGTATAAATGCTGGGTTATGAGAAGCGAAAAATTCTTGCAGATATTTACGATTATATAGCTTACATTCTTAGTCGAAACGGAAATGTCTCCGCTTGCCGTATCGGTCATGATCTTCCCGGATGATCTTAACGTCCTTATAAGAGTCTCCGCGATAAGGACAAGGATCGTAAAGCCCGCAATAAGCGCCGCCGGGATAAGCTTTTTTATCTTATCTTTCTTTTTTATCCTTACGATAAGGAGCATCGGCATGAACATGAGCATGGATGCACATATGCTCGTCTTTGCCATATAGCCGAAAGCCACGGTGGCAGATAAGAGCAGGATCGTTGCAACCTGTCCTTTATCAAGTATTATCTCATCCCAATTTAATACATCCAGGAAATAATAGATAAAGAGCAGGAAGATAAGCGTCGCAAAAAGATCGTTCTGCGTCGTTATGCTCTCGGATATCGTAAGCGGCATCGTTGCAAAGACAAGCGCCCCGAGCATCGAAACGGTTTTATTTATCTTAAGCTTTCTTGAATCCGCATAGATAAAATATGTGCAGGATAAGAAACAGAAATACTGAAGAAAGTTTACAAATGTATCTTTATTATCCGAAAGCGCCATCATATGGAGCAGGAAGTATTCGCAAAGTACCGGCGAATATATCTGCCTGTCAATGTTGGTGATATAGTGACCGACGTTCTTATGATCCAGCCAGTATGCCACCCTTGCAAGATGGTAGGTCATGGAATCATAGTTATAGGGAACGGTATAGATCGCACCGAAAAGAAGGATGATCGAAACGAGCAGGATGACCGCGAACATGATCCTGTAGAGGACATCGACATCCTGCTTCTTTTTCCCTGAAGGAAAAATATTTGAAAAAAATCCCGATATGACTTTCGATAACGACTCTCCCTTAAGACTTAACGCCACAGCCGGGAAGGATGCGGCAACCACCGCAACCGGGATCAAATAGAAAACAAGGAGCACCTTTTTTGTGATGCCCGAAAAGACACTTAAGATATTCGTGGTAAAAAGGACCCAGAACATATAGATAAGTGTGGTAAAAGCAAGCGCGTCCGAAAATCTGCGCTCCCCCTTATCCGCAAAAACAGTCAGGGCCGTTATGAAGATAAACATAAAGGCAAAGGCCATGACCACTATCATGACTCTTCCTCCATGAAATAAAGTCTTGCTCCGAAGTCGGGGAAGAACCTTACTTCACCGTTATAGCCGGTTCCGGAAAATGCCTGTTTTAATTTTACGCCCCCATACATGAGTGCATCGCCGAAAGCCACTACATCCTCGGTCTCGCCATCCATTTTTACAAAATGTGCGATGACCCTGTGAATGGCCGAATTCTGCTTTATGTGGATCGGAGAGACCGTATTTACAAGATCTCCGAACTCACGCACATCATATTTTAAAATCCGGTTCGTAAAACGATATATCTTTTCTTCATCAAGTCCCTTCGGGAAATAGATATGAGCCTGGGTATTGGGACGGACGAGCTTTTGCATGAACATCCCAACCGCTCTTTTCTTATCACGGGATACTACAGTCCATTCGGTGAGATTTCCGTCATCGGGAGAGATCACGCTCTCTCTTATCCTGTTTACTCCGGCAACGGAGCCGGAAAAGCTCCTTCCGCGATAGAAATATCCGTTCTGGAAAACTTCTCTCCACTGCATGTATAATTCGATCTGTGCTTCGATCGCTTTTATCTCTTCGGAAGGAAGATCGCAGAAATTACATTCATAACCGAGCGCCCCGAAACAGGCCACGGAAAACCTGGTCTCCAACGGAGTGATCCTTAATGTCTGGTGATTGGGAACGGCTGACACATGCGCTCCAATGACCGACAGGGGATAACCGTAGGTATAGTTATTCTGCATCTCCGCTCTTGCTACCGCATCCGTATCATCGCTTGCCCAGATCTGGGGAAAATAGCATAAGATACCGGGGTCGAATCTGTTGCCTCCCGCGGAGCATCCCTCAAAAAGGATGTCGGGGAATCTCTCGGTCAGGGTCTTTATGCACCTGTATAATCCGAGTACATATCTGTGCGCCACCTCGCCCTGTCTTTCGGCGGGAAGCGCAGGTGAAAAGATGTCCGACATCGTGCGGTTCATATCCCATTTTACATATGCTATCGGAGCGGACGAAAATACCTCAGTCATCTTATCTATTATAAAGTCCTGTACTTCTTTCCTTGTAAGATCGAGGATCCTCTGGTTACGGCCTTCGGAATGCGGCTTGCCCGGGATCTGCAGGGCCCAGTCGGGGTGAGCCTCATAGAGCCTGCTTTTGACATTAACCATTTCCGGCTCTACCCAGATACCGAATTCAAGACCCAGATCGTTTATCTTTTTGCAAAGGCCCGCTATGCCGCTTGGAAGTTTCTTTGGATTAGGATCCCAGTCACCCAAAGAAGATGTATCATCGTTCCTTTCTCCGAACCATCCGTCATCCATGACAAACAGCTCGATACCGGCATCCTTCCCGGCCTTTGCCAGCTTTAAGAGCTTGCTCTCGTTTATATCGAAATATGCCGCCTCCCAGCTGTTTAAAAGTATGGGACGCGCCTTCCTTTTCCACTTGCCTCTTACGATATGATCGTTTATAAAATCATGGAAATGGTTACTAAGTCCGTTAAATCCTTCATGAGAAAACGAAAGAACGGCCTCGGGAGCCTCAAACTCCTCCCCGGGTCCTATTACAAACGAAAAGTTCGCGGGATTTATACCGCTTACTATACGAAGCTTATTAAAGCTTGAAACCTGACAGGCCTCATAATGATTGCCGCTGTATACCAGATGAAATCCGTAGACATTTCCCTTATCCTCATCCGTGCCGGCTCGGGAAACCATGAAAAACGAATTGCCCCTGCTCGAAGTCGTACCCGTAAAACTCTCATTTACATAGCGTCCGCTTATGATACGCTGCTCGTTCTTTGCCATCTCCCTTGCCCAGCCGCCGGTAAATGTCGTAAGATACCAGTCGTTGTCGGGAAGGTCGAGCTGCATCGAAAGAAGCCTGTTTAAACGAACGCTCTCATTTGATCTGTTTACAAACCGGGCACTCCTTGTGATACAGTCACATTCTTCATAAACGGTATAGGAAAGAACGAGCTCGTTATCATATTCTTTATCAAAGAGCGTTACGTACAGGGTCTGTGCCTTGCCGCTATCATCATAAGCCGAAGGCATATGCTCTAAGGTAAGCGCCTCGTCCTTTATGACCGCATCTTTAAAAAGAAAGTCCGCGGTCGTACTTCCGTCTTCATGGGAAAGCTCTATAAACGGCTCCCTTATATCACCTTTTCCGTAGGATGACATCTCAAGGCAGATATCCTCGAGCGTAAAATAGGTATGCTCATCATCATACATGTTGGCATTTCCGGGAGGGAATGCATGCTTTTCACGAAGGGCATCGACGCCTTTTGAAACGTCGATCTTCCTTCCGGAATACAGATGCTCAAGATGCCCTGTTTCGGTAACGCCAAACACGTAGCTTATGCTTTTGGTATTAAGGATAAAATCATTTCCCTGTCTTGTTATCATCGGTAACTCCGTTTCAGGAATTTGCTCTTTTGCTAAGTTCATCGGTGATCGAAGCCATCTTCTCTTCGGTCAGGATGAATTTCTTATAAAAGATCACTATCGCCACAATAAGTCCTATGATGGGAATGATGGTCATCGTCATCCTGAGTCCGAGCTTTGATGCGGCTGCAACGTCCTTTGAAAAATCATACAGCTGCTCTGCCGAATCTCCCGACTCTGCCTTTAAGTTATTGAGCGATAAGCAGATCGATGCAATAAGAGCCGCAACACCGGAAGCGAGTTTAACCACAAAAGTCTGCATCGAAAAGATCACGGATTCGTCGCGACGGTTATTCTTAAGATCTCCGTAATCAACGGTGTTAGCCAGAAAGACCGTTGTAAGGACCTGCAAAACTCCGTTGGCGGCAAAGATAAAGAATCCCGGGATAAACAGGATGATAACATTCGACATGTTTATGAAAGCGATCGCAAAGAGCACCGCGTATCCGGTTATCGCACTCGCAAGGCAGATATAAAAGATCCTGACATTATCCGCAAACTTTCGAAGGAGCGGATAAAATATCATCATCGATAAGATCTGTATCGCGCCGCCGAACATATTAAACAGAGTATAGCTTCCCCGCCATCCTTCTCCGCCAAAATCATATTTAAAGAAATATATGACGAGGTTGGAAGTGATATAGATCGATGTATTGATAAGAACGATGGCTATTACTATCGTCATCGCCTGGTCATTTGACAAGAGCGCCTTAAACATCGCACCTACCGAGGGTGTTTCCATATCCACCGTTGCCTGCTCTTTTATGTTTATACAGGTGATAACGATGAACACCACAAACAGGATCGCTATAATGAGCGCAAACCACTTAAAGCCTGCGATCTCCACCTGCTTGGCCGTAGCTAAAGGACCTGCTATTGCTTTACCTATGGCGCTTACGATCATAACGGTAAATATCGTAACGAGTGCACTTCCGACGCCGGCGCAGGATCTGGCTAAAGTAGTAAGTCCCTCTCTGTCCTTACCGCTCTTTGTAAATGCGGGGATCATCGACCAATAAGGGATGTCCATCATCGTATAGGTCACGCCCCAGAGTATATAGGTTACCGCCGCATAGGCCACAAGCCCCGAAGGACTAAGCGAAGGCGGACATGCAAACATAAGGAACAATATGACTGCATTTGTTACGGTTCCTATGATGAGCCAGGGTCTGAATTTGCCCCATCTGGTCTTTGTCTTTGCAACTATGACTCCCATGATCGGATCGTTAAATGCATCGAAGACTCTTGCCGCCATTAAAATGATACCCATCGCGATCGCATTTACTCCGAGAACGTCCTGAAAATAGTAAAGAACGTAGCTCGCCGAGAGCATGTATACCATGTCTTTTCCGACGGCTCCAAGGCCGTAGGATATCTTTTCCTTTATCGATAACTTCATCTGCTGCCCTCCCTGATCTCAAATCCTATTTCCGTTATTTCTCCGTTTACATCAGTGATCTTAAGGCTTCCGCGTCCTGCCTTGCCCGTGGTCCTTATATAGGTTCCGAACATACCGCCCTGCAGGGAAACCACCTTTGGTCCGATAAGCTCAATATTTCCCGATGTTTCAAATATAACCGGATCATTGGCAAACGGAAGTATGTTTCCGTTTTCGTCTACAGCCCTTATGCGGATCGCCGCAACATCATAGGTGCGCCCTTCAAAAAGCTCATTGCTGCTGACGTCTGCAGATAAAGTCCTTTTTGTCATCGGGGTCTTTGTGATGGTCTTTACAATCTTCCCGTCACGTATCGCTTCAAACCTGTAGCTCGTTGAAGCGCCGCCCCAGTCTCCTATATATTTATTATAAAGCTCTACGGCATCTTCCATGGACATATGGTATTGAACTATGAGCCTTCCGGCCTTTGCATACATGAGCTTCGAAAGCCCGTAGAGACCGACTTTGGCAACTTCATTAAGAAGGGCTTTGACCGCTTCCGCCTGTCCGTGAGGCATTTTTTCGCCTTCTTCCAGGGTACTTCCGATATAATCGTCGATCTTTATGGGACCATGCTTTAAATGTTTATAGGGAGAATCCTCCGAATGATATTCCTTTATGAACACATCATTCTTATACATCTTTACGCTGTCCGCGTTGGTGATAATAAAAATCTCGCCTCTGTTGCATCCCGGATGCTCGCCTATATCCATGGACGAACTGATCTCAAGAACGGGGATATCCTCCTGCTGCGACGCGTAAACCGCCGCTGCAAGCTTGGGATTCCTGAACATATCCGTTACGCCGTGATAGCATATCCTGTCACCGCTTCCGAAATCTTTATGAGTATTGTAATCAAACATACACCAGCCGAAGCTTCCCGCTATGTCTTCATTCTTTGCCACTTCATCAAGCACGTTCGCATGCCGCCTTGCATGTTCCATTCGATGCTCTTCCCAGTCGAAGGCCTTGGTGGGATACATATGCCCGTTATACTCGCTTATAAGATAGGGCTTTTCGATATCGGAAGTAATGTTCTTTTTCGGTTCGCATCCCGGATGCTTCCCGTCGTGGGAAAAATCATTATAGGTAAATACATCTTCCAGAAGGCTGCCCTTTTTATAGCATCTGACTCCGCCTGTCTGTCTTGTTTCATCAAGGGCGTGCGCTCTCTCATTGGTCCTTAAATAAAATTCATCATCATCCACGCTCTCGTTTATACGAACGCCCCAAAGGACTATCGAGGGATGATTACGGTATTGAAGGATCATTTCTTCAACGTTTTTAACCGCCTGATCTTTCCACTTCTCATCGCCTATATGCTGCCA
>DMCJ01000030.1 GCA_003446735.1 Lachnospiraceae bacterium
GAGCACCCTGCCACTGGCTCGCACCGTTTAAAAGCTCTTCTCCGGTGCCGGTAAGACCGTACATCGAATACTGGGACTCAAACTGCTTCGCATAGGCCTCGATGTCTCCGCTTCTTACAGCTTCATCAAGTACCTCTATTATCTGCTCTGTCGACTGGATGATCTGGGTATTTACCGTCATCTCATTCCCGGCATCAGCAGTTCCTGCAGTATTTCCGCAGGCAAAAAGCATGAGGGTCGAAAGGCAGAGCGTCAGGGTCAACATGAATTTTTTCTTCATATCTGATATCATCCTTTCCGCTTATACGCTGCCGTGCTTCTTTGCGGGACGATCCTCTCTCTTTGTATAGAGCATTTCAAATGCACCGATAACGTATTTTCTGGTATCGGCTGCATCTATTATCTCGTCCACATAACCTCTTCTTGCGGCTGCATTAACGCTTGCCTGAAGTGCATCGTATTCTTTTGCCTTTTCGTTTATAACATCACCGCTCTGTCCGTCATACATGATGGCTGCGGCATTCTTGCCTTCCATTGCTCCGACTCTGGCATCGGGCCATGCGATAGTGATATCTGCGCCTATAGCCTTGGAGTTCATTGCAACATAAGCGCTTCCGAAAGCATCACCAACGATAACATTTACCTTGGGAACCGTAGCATTTGCGAAAGCATAGGTAAGCTTTGCAACAGCACGTGCGATCCTCTTCTCGGAGCACATGGTAGCTTCATATCCCTTTACATTGGTAAGGCTTAATACGGGGATTCCGAAAGCATCGCAGAAATTAACGAAATCCGCTGCCTTCTCGCATCCCTTTGCGGTAAGCACATTATCAAGCTTCTCTTTTACTTTTCCTTCGTCATCAAGGATCTCGGATCTGTTGGCTACGGCACCTACGGTGATACCGTTAAGCTTTAAGAGACCTGTGACCATGTCGGGAGCGTATGCGCTCTTAAGCTCGAAGAAGTCATTATCATCAGCTATAAGAGAAAGCGCTACGGATGTATCACCCTTGCATCCCGAAAGGGAAGCTTCACTTCTGTTAAGGTCGTCGGTACATTCACCGGCTGCCTCATCTTCATTATTAAGAGGAAGCTTTGAAACAAGGCTCCTGATCTGATCGTAGATATCATCCTCGGAAGAAACCACGTCTACGATACCGGACTCCTTGCTCTGGAAATCTGCTCCGGCTGTATCGTTCTTCTCCGTATAATTGCCGTCTAAGGTGTTGGGAGAATTAACGAAAAGCTTTGCCTTGCCGCTTTCCATAAATGTAAAATCCGTAAGTGTGGGGATAAGTGCAAGTCCGCCTCCGCAGTTACCGAAAACTGCTGTGATCTGAGGGATCACGCCGCTTGCCTCTGTCTGCTTTAAATAGATCTCGCCGAATGCATTAAGTGCATCAGCGCTCTCCTGCAGTCTCACTCCTGCGGAATCGATAAGCCCGATGACAGGTGCACCCACCTTTAAAGCCAGATTGTAAAGATTAACGATCTTCTTAGCATGCATCTCACCTACGGAGCCGCCTAATACGGAAGCATCCTGGCTGTAAACATACACAAGATTATCGTCGATCACACCGTAACCGGTGATGACACCGTCGGAAGGAGTCTCGGTCTTCTTAAGATCGAAATCCGTCGCTCTGGCCGTAACAGCTGCGCCTATCTCTACGAAGCTGCCCTCATCGAGCAATGCCTGAATTCTTTTGCCCGCTTGTGAAGAGTTACTCATTTCATAGACCTCCATTTTATATTTTTAAAAGTACATATTAATAAAGAAATGCGTACATACTGTTTAAATATAACACAGTTCGTACGCAAATTCCAGTAGAAATAATTATTTTTTATAGCAATTTATAACCCGAATGAAGCCTTTAAGTTGCCAAACTCCTCAGAGCCGCAAAATCCCCTGATAACGTCCATTCTCGTGTATCCCAAGTTCCTCATCCTGTTTAACCAGTCGGCTTTTCCGGCTTCATCCGACGGCCTGTCAAAGAATGTATTATAGGCTGTTTCCACGAAATCCTCGTCGCTTAAGTTACGACTTAAAAACTCGGCACTTTCAAAAAAGCCCCTGGTAGCCATGTCATCAAGGCTGTACTGCCCGTTTAATACGGCATCACACCAGTAATTTAAGCCGTTTACCTCCGCTTCACGGTTTAAGGCTTTGGAATACATCCTGTAGATAAACTGCGTAAGTCCGGGATTTTTGCTCCTTCCTTCAGATGGAGTATAGCTGCCCCTGTCGATCCCATAGGAATTACAGATATTCTTAAACTCGGTCGAACCCGCAAAGCCCGAATATACGCCCTGCCTTCCGACGCCCTCTTTTAACTTCTTTACCCAATAGGCTTTTCCTTCATTATCGGAGGCTCTTCCCATCATTACCTTATATAATGTCTCAACATAATCTTCATCGGATAAGCCGCTGTTCTTAAATTCGTCACTGTCAAAAAAACCTGCACCGGCATTTGCTCCGGTGATCTTTTTTGAAACAAGCTTTTCCTTCCAGTATCTAAGTCCTTCTTCGTCCGGTTCCCTGTTAAGGCACTGTCTGTATAATCTCCTTACAAAGCCTTCTACCAGAGCTTCATTATTATAGCCGTAAATAAGTTCTCCCCAGTTTGATGCTCCTATGACGGGAAGACAGTATGATGCGATCCAGACTTCATCAGCTTCGTTTCCTTCATCGATCTTTTCCCAGACATCTTTTACAGCACGTCCTTCAAGCGTAAAATCAAGCTTCGGAGGTTCGGGTGATGAATCAAAATAAATGAAACAGTCGACCATGTCGTTATATTTCGAAGCATAATAGGTATAGGCAAGACAGGCTGCCTGATTTTCCTGTCCCATATAGGCACTTGAGCCCATCTCAGTCATCATTATCCTGTGTTCGGATCCGAAATGGTTTTTAATATATTCGGTCATGATCCGAAGATTGGCTGCATCGACAAATTCGGCATCCTCTGTATTCGGATTAAGCTTCCTTCCGGCAAGAGCGCTCGATCCCCAGATATTCGTTTCATACATGACGGCAGGATAAGGATGGAATGAAAGACACCAAATAACAGGTCCGCCGTTTATGGCCTTTACCCTCTCGTCAAACTTATTAAGGAAATCCCTGGTTCCCACTCCTTTACCGTTATCCGTATGATTCCAGGTATTTCCAAGGCATACGCTCACTCTCGACTTATCCGTATAGCGCTTTACGGCCTTATATAACATCATATAGCTTTCGCTGTATTTATTTACGATCGTATCGGGATCGTAAGAGCCGCCCCAGTTCCATTCACGGGGCATGCTGACTTCATTTCCCAATATCCAGTTATCTATATGACAGTCGTTCATGGAGAAATGATAAGCAAGGTAATCAAAAAACGCTTCCCACTCCTTTTTGATCTCGGGTTCGGAAACATTTATCTGATAATAGCTGCTTGCTCCCGATCCGCTCCTTGCCGCAGGTTCGCACAGTCTCCCCGTAGATTCAAGAAGGATCTCATAGGAAACGGTTATACCTTTGGCGTTCAGCGACTTTACCGTATTTACCATAGGGGCATAGCTTTTAAAATAGTAGGTCTTTCCCTCGTATTCCCACGGGGACGGACCCGCAAAATCCGTTATGAACAGGTTCATGAAATAATGACCGCAGCCGTTACTTATCCTCCCCTGAACGCCCTTAAATGATCTTGCCGATAAAAATGCATCGTGATCTAAAGCATTATATCCATTCTCGGGAATTATATCTTCAAAAAAAGCATTATTCTCAGAGACTTCTTCCCCATTTTCACCGCCGTCATCACGGACCAAAGCATTCGCCCTTGAAGAATTAAGCTCATCAAGCCCCGTGTCCGTGCTTTCCGCATATGCCGTAACGAAAGAATGCGGCATTATGCCCGTTATGAGCAATGCCGCTAAAATGCATGCTATTATTTTTTTGTATCTGATATTCCCCATATTATTTAAATTGTGACAGTGTACTGTGACAGTGTACCAGGCACCGCGTCACGTTATATATCCAGTTTCAGCTGCACTTCCTTCTCTGCCTGGGCCCTGAATTCTTCCATCCTGTCGGTGTTCATGTGAGGAAG
>DMCJ01000091.1:0-431 GCA_003446735.1 Lachnospiraceae bacterium
CGGAACAGCTCTGGGAAACAACTATGGATCCCGAAACAAGAGTACTGTCCCGTGTTTCGATGAATGAAGAGATGGAGTCTCAGATCGACCTTACATTTACAACTCTTATGGGAGATAAGGTTGAACCGAGACGGGAATTCATCGAGGAAAATGCAAAGTTTGTAAAGAATCTGGATATTTAATATAAGGAGCATATATGGATGACAAGATTTTTGATCGAATAAATGATGTCGATCTGATCAAAACAATGGAAACGTCATACATCGATTATGCCATGAGCGTTATCGCATCAAGAGCACTTCCGGATGTAAGGGACGGACTTAAGCCTGTTCAAAGGCGTACGCTTTATGATATGTATGAGCTTGGCACAAAGAGCGACAAGCCTCACAGAAAGAGTGCCCGTATAGTCGGTGATACCATGGGTAAATATC
>DMCJ01000091.1:484-12467 GCA_003446735.1 Lachnospiraceae bacterium
CCATGGGTAAATATCATCCTCACGGGGATTCTTCCATATATGATGCGCTTGTTGTTATGGCACAGGATTTTAAAAAGGGTCTCGTGATGGTCGACGGTCACGGTAACTTCGGTTCCATAGAAGGCGATTCTCCCGCGGCCATGAGGTATACCGAGGCAAGACTTACAAAAGCAACGGAAGAAGCTTTCCTTGCAGATCTTGACAAGGATATCGTTGATTTTATCCCTAACTTTGATGAGACCGAAAAAGAGCCCGCCGTTCTTCCCGTAAGGATACCAAACATCCTTATAAACGGAAGCGAAGGTATCGCGGTAGGTATGACAACTAGCATACCTACTCATAATACGGGTGAAGTCATAGATGCGATGAAGGCATATCTTCAGAACAGGGATATGTCCGTAAAGCAGCTTATGAAATATGTAAAGGGCCCTGATTTTCCCACCGGAGGCATCGTTTGCAATCAGGACGACCTTTTGGAGATATATGAGACCGGATCCGGAAAGATAAGATTAAGAGGTAAGGTCGATGTTGAAAAAGGCAAAAACGGTCATGTAAATATCGTCATATCCGAGATCCCCTATACGATGATAGGTCTCGGAATATCCAAGTTTTTGCAGGATGTTGCGGCTTTATATGAAAACAAGCTTACCAATGATATCGTTGATATAACGAACCAGTCCGGCAAGGAAGGTATCCGTATCGTCATAGAATGCAAGAAGGATACCGATACCGAGCAGTTCATAAATATGCTCTATAAAAAGACGAAGCTCGAGGACACATTCGGAGTCAATATGCTCGCGGTCTGTGACGGAAGGCCCGAGACTTTAAATTTAAAGAGCATATTCGAGCACTGTGCCGATTTCCAGTTTGAACTTGCTGACAGAAAATATACCAATCTCCTGAATAAGGAAAAGGAAAAAAGAGAGATCCAGGAAGGCCTTATAAAGGCATGTAACCTTATAGATCTTATAATCGAGATATTAAGAGGCTCAAAGGACAGGGCAATGGCGAAGAACTGCCTTGTAAACGGTGAGACCGAAGGTATAAAATTTAAATCCAGAGAATCTAGGATCATGGCGTCACAGCTTTTATTTACCGAGCGACAGGCCAATGCTATCCTGGATATGAGACTGTATAAACTCATCGGACTTGAGATAGAAGGCCTTCGTAAGGAACACGAAGAGACTCTAGCTAATATCTACCGCTACGAAGACATTCTTGAGAGCCGCTCATCGATGACCCAGGTACTTATCGATGAATTAAATGATTTTAAGAAAAAATATGCGGTAAAGAGAAGAACGGCTATTGAAAATGCCGAGGAGACGGTATTTGTCGAAAAGAAGATGGAAGAGATGCCCGTTGTCTGTCTTGTAGACCGTTTCGGGTATGCAAGGCTCATAGACGAGGCAACATTTGACAGGAATAAGGAAACCGCCGTCGAAGAGAACAGATTTATCATAAATTGCAAGAATACCGGTAAGATATGTGTATTTACCGATAAGGGTGATCTCCATACGGTTAAGGCTTCGGATATCCCGATGGGCAAATTCAGGGATAAGGGTATCCCGCTTGATAACATCTCCAATTTCAATACTTCAAGCGAACAGATCATCTTTATCTGTGCCCAGAGCGATGTAAATCTTTACAGGCTCATGTTCGTTACAAAGCAGGCCATGTGCAAGATCGTAGACGGCGGAGAGTTCGATGTTTCAAAGAGGACTACGGCGGCTACCAAATTAAATGAAGGCGATGAAGTTTTAAGCGTTGCGATCCTTTCCGGACAAAAGAGCGTGATCTTAAAGACCCACGACGGGTATTTCATTAGATTTGCCACCGAGGAGATACCCGAAAAGAAAAAAGCGGCAGTCGGTGTCCGCGGAATGAAGCTTCAAAAGGGTGACTTATTATCCGATGTATTCTATACTTATAATATGCCGGATGAAGTCATAAATGTAGATGAAAAGGAAGTCTTTGTCTCAAGGATAAAATTAAGCGGGCGAGACGGCAAAGGAACGAAATTAAGGATCTGATATGAGAGTTGTAGCAGGAAGCGCAAGGAGTTTACTACTTAAGACTCCCGAGGGGAAAGAAACAAGGCCCACTACGGACAGGATCAAGGAGACATTATTTAACATGATCCAGTTCGATATTGAGGATGCGTCATTTTTGGATCTTTTTGCGGGAAGCGGTGCTATCGGGATCGAGGCTCTTTCAAGAGGAGCAAGGCAGGCTGTATTTGTCGAAAATGCAAAAGAAGCATATGAATGCATAATAGATAACTTAAATCACACTAAGCTTGCCGATAAAGCAACCGTATTAAAACAGGATGTCTTTACCGCGCTGTCCGTAATGGAATACAAGCATCATTTTGATGTGGTATTCTTAGATCCGCCCTATCATAAGGAGCTTGAGATAAGGACACTTGAATATCTTTCGCATTCCTCGCTCATCGACGAGGACTCGCTTATCATCTTCGAATCGAGTCTTGATGATGATATAGATTTCCTTGATGATCTTCCCTACAGGATAAGGAAGGTAAAGGAATATAAATCCAACAGGCATGTTTTTTTGTACAGATCATTTGACAAGGATGAAGATTACAAGGAGGATTAATGAAAAGAGCTATTTATCCAGGAAGTTTTGATCCCGTGACTTACGGACATATCGATGTTATCCACCGTGCAGCCGAGATGTTTGACAAATTAACGGTGGTAGTAATGTATAATGTGCGCAAAACTACGTTGTTTTCTGTGGAAGAACGTGTTAAAATGCTTAAGGAGGCTGTAAAGGATATTAAAAATGTTTCCGTTGATTCCTACAGCGGGCTTGTATCCGATTACGCGAAGGAAAATAATTTCCATGTCTCCATAAGGGGATTAAGGGCCGTTACGGATTTCGAATACGAACTGCAGATAGCCCAGACAAATTACATGTTATCCGAAAAGAAGCTTGACACCGTATTTTTAACGACAGCGCTGGAATATTCTTATCTGTCTTCATCGGGTGTCAAAGAGATCGCCCATTTCGGGGGCGATGTGAGCCAGTGTGTTCCCGCTTTTGTGGAAGAGGCTCTCAAGGAAAAATATAAACATTAAAGGGAGAAGATTATGAGCAGCAAAATCGAACAGCTTATTGATGAGATCGAGGATTATATTGCGGACTGTAAGCCCGCGACATTCTCGGCAGGTAAGATAGTTGTCAATAAAGAAGAGATAGAAGAGATGTTAAGGGAACTTCGTATGAAGACTCCCGATGAGATAAAGCGTTATCAGAAGATAATCAGCAACAAAGAAGCGATCTTGGATGACGCAAGGAATAAAGCAGCCCAGCTTATTGATGAGGCTACGATCCAGACAAACGAACTCGTTAATGAGCAGGAGATCATGATCCGTGCCCATGATCAGAGTGAGGAACTCGTTGAGCTTGCTTCGCGTCAGGCGCAGGAGATCATAGATAATGCCACGATGGAGGCTAATTCCATAAGACAGGCTTCTATCCAGTATACAGATGATCTTCTTGCAAATGTAGAGAACATCTTAAATCACAGTCTAGAGACTACAAGAGCAAAATACGAATCACTTATGACTTCATTACAGGATTGCATCAATATAGTTACAGCCAACAGAGCCGAGCTTTTCCCCGTTGAGCCTTTATCCGATGAACTCATGGATGACGGTGCCGGAGACCTGCCTCCTGAAGGCGGAGACGCTCTCGATATCATTTAGGAGTGATAAATGCGTTTAGACAGATACCTCGCTGATTGTAAAGTGGGGACCAGGAACGAATGCAAGAAGCTTATCAAAGCCGGAAGAGTATCCGTTATGGGCTCTTTTGTTACGGATTGCGCCTACCAGGTTAAAGAAGGGGATGAAGTTGCCTTTGACGGTAAAAGCATCACCCTGCCGGGTAAGCGCTATTTTCTCTTTAATAAGCCTGCAGGCGTTATATGCGCGAACGAGGATAATGTCAACGAAACCATATTTAAATATTTTGATGATCCGGGCGGTTTAATAAGTGTCGGAAGGCTCGATAAGGATACGGAAGGACTTCTTATCGTAACAGATGACGGCGATCTTTGCCACAGGATAATATCTCCGAAAAAAGAGATACAAAAGAGATATTATTTTGAAGCAAAGGGTGAGCTTAAAGATGATGCGGCAAAGCTTGTATCCGAAGGCCTCGATATCGGCGATGAAAAGCTTACCCGTCCCGGGATACTTGAGATAAGCCATGTAAATCCCGATTCCGGGATCACAAAGGGATATCTTACGATAACGGAAGGAAGATTTCATCAGGTAAAAAGGATGATATATGCCTTAGGTGGTGAAGTCATCTATTTAAGAAGAGTAGCGATCGGAAGTATTAAGCTTGACAGTGATCTTGAAAAAGGGACATACAGATATTTAAGCACGGAAGAGATAGAATCGTTTAAATGAAGATAGCAATTGTAACAGGCGCCACAAAGGGGATGGGCCGGGAATTCTTAAGAGAGCTTGATAAGCATTTAAATGATGCCGAGGAGATATGGGCAATAGGAAGGACGGCATCAACTGCGGATCTTCCAAAGACCATGTGCCGTATCAGGCGTATAGATGCAGATCTTACGGATGAGACCGGGATAACATATCTAAAAAAGCTTTTGGAAGATATTGATCCAAAGGTAAAGTGCCTGGTAAATTCGGCGGGATTCGGTAAAGTGGGTGCATTTTCCGATCTTGATATAAATGTCCAGAAGGATATGGTCAGATTAAACGATAATGCCTTAATGGAAGTTACCTACGAGGTGCTTCCTTATATGTTAAACGGCGGATATATCATTAATCTGGCATCAAGTGCAGCTTTTCTTCCTCAGCAGAATTTCGCGGTCTATGCGGCGACAAAAGCTTTTGTCTTATCTTTTTCCAGGGCTCTTATGCATGAATTAAAAGATAGACATATAAGCGTTACGGCCGTTTGCCCCGGTCCTGTTGAGACTGATTTCTTTAAGGTCGCAGAATCAAACGGAAAGAGTTTCAGATTAAAGAAATATGTTATGGCAAAGCCCGATAAAGTGGTAAAGAAGGCTGTCTTAGATGCCCTTTCCAGAAAGGAAAGATCGATATATTCTCTGCCGATGCAGATGTTTGATCTTTTATGTAAGGTACTCCCGCATAAACTGATACTTGATATATATGAAAGACTTATTTAAAGGTTATAAAAATAAAGGCGAACAGGAATATTTTATCGCCAAAAGAAGAGTTGTCACACTAAGGACCCTTGTATTTTTCTTTATTTCTTTTTCCTTATATCTGGCCGGATATATAAATACGGGAAGCAACAAAAATCTTCTTACTTTTGTTGCCGTTCTCGGACTTTTGCCCGCGAGCAAGAGCCTTATAGAGGCAGTCATGTATTACAGATATAAAGGCTGTGATAAAGATCTGCATGATGAAATATGCGATCTGGCGGATCTTTTTGTAAGAGGCTATGGATTTGTTTTTACATCATATGAGAAAAATTATGAAGTACCGGTCGTTATATGCAGTGATGATTACGTTTACGGCCTTTTAAGTTCAGGCAGCTTTAAAAAGGATAAAGACAAGGATTTAAATTCATATAAGGACAGTGCGATAAAGCATTTAAGTGAAAGGCTTAAAGCCGACGGATTAAGTCCGAAGGTATTTTTATTTACCGATAAAGATGCATTTATAAAAAGATTAAAAGAGCTTAAGGATAAAGATAACTTAAAAAGCGATGCCGATGAGGGCGCATTAAATGTCCTTAAGCAGATATCATTATGATAATGGTTTTATATGAAAGAGTTTATCATCGATAAATCCAATAAGGATCAGAGATTTGATAAATATATAAAAAGAATACTTAAAACTGCCCCCGATGCCTTCATCTATAAGATGCTCAGGAAAAAAAACATCGTTTTAAACGGAAAGAAGGCGAGCGGGAAAGAGAAGCTAAGTGAAGGCGATGAGGTAAAGATCTTCTTAAGCGATGAGACCTTCCTTAAGTTTTCCGGCCCTGCAGAATCCGATAAGCATGATCATTTAATTGATGAGACCTTTGCTAAGAAAAATGCCGGTTTATTTAAAGCGGGGATCCTTTATGAAGATGAGGATATCATAATTTACGATAAGCCGGCCGGGATATTATCACAGAAAGCAAAAAAGGATGATATCTCCGTAAATGAACTTCTTTTAGCTTATCTTTATGATAAAGAAAGTGATAATAAAGAGCGCTTTAAGATGTTTACCCCATCCGTATGTAACAGGCTCGATAGAAATACATCGGGGATCATCCTCCTCGCAAAGACTCTGCCGGGTGCGAGGCTATTATCATCAGCACTTAAGGACAGAAGAGTTCACAAGGAATATCTGGCACTGGTTCACGGAAATGTCGATCTTAAGGATGATAAGGAAGTCATAAAAGAAGCGTACCTTAAAAAAGATAAGGACGGAAACAGCGTTATCATTTCGGATCTGTCCGAAACCAAAGGCGGAAAGATAATATCAGAATCGGATGATAATGATATCAGGATAAAAACGGGAATCATCCCGTATAAAAGATACAGTTTTGCCGGTGAAGATTATACTCTTTTAAAAGTCATATTATATACGGGAAAGACTCATCAGATAAGGGCTTTCTTATCGCATCTTTCTCATCCGATCGCCGGTGATGTGAAATATGATAAGGGTCATAAGGAGCATTATAAAAATATAAAAGGATATCCCAAAAGACAGTTTCTTCATGCCGCAAAGATAAGATTTCCGGAAGATATATTATCCGGCAGGGAATTTGAATCACCCCTTGCGCCTGATCTTAAGGATTTCCTTGAGCTTATAAGCAAAAGATAAATGGGTACATGGAAGACCAGAGGACTTCGGGGATCTACTTTGGAAGACCTCATTAACCGTACAAACGAAAAATACAGGGACAATAAGTTAGCCCTTATACAAAAAGTGCCTACTCCGATCACTCCGATGAAATTTGATTCCGAGAAAAGAGTGATAACGTTAGCGTATTTCGATCAGAAATCGACCGTTGACTATATAGGGGCTGTCCAGGGCATTCCGGTCTGCTTTGATGCCAAGGAATGCGCGGCATCGACCTTTACATTAAGGAACATCCATCCTCACCAGGTTGAGTTCATGAAGGAGTTCGAAGCACAGGACGGGATAGCATTTTTTATCATAGCATTTACCCATGACGATCTTCTTTATTTTCTTCCTTTTGAAGATCTGGAATTCTTCTGGGAAAGAGCCAAGGCCGGCGGAAGAAAGAGCATAAAAAGAGAAGAGTTAAAGGATGAGTATTATTTTAAGTCAAGAGACGGATATATGGTACCTTATCTTGACGGAATAAAGATATATTTGGATAAAAAGGAAAGATCATGAAAAAATCATTACACACACCTGAAGGAGTAAGGGATACATACGGAAAGGAATGCATAGCAAAGCAGGTGGTCCTTAACACTTTAAAGGACACATTTTCCTCATTCGGATATGAAGAGATCGAGACGCCGGGCTTTGAGTTCTATGATGTTTATGAAAATACCGGAACCAATCCCGGGAAGGAATTATACAGATTCTTTGACAGGGAAGGAAATACTTTGGCTCTGCGTCCCGACTTTACGCCTTCTGTCATGAGATGTGCGGCAAGCCATTTCTCCGATGAGAGCGAGCCGGTAAGGCTTACATACAGCGGGAAGGCATATCTTAATGTTTCTTCTCTTACAGGTAAATTACATGAATTAAATGAGACGGGATGCGAACTTATAGGAGATGATTCAGCTTATGCGGATGCCGAGATAATCCATCTTTGCGTCAGCAATCTTAAGGCCTGCGGACTTGAGGAATTCCAGATCAGCATCGGAAATATCGGATTTTTTAAGGGAATGTGCGAAAAAGCCGGACTTAATGAAGAGACCGAGCTTGCGCTCAGAGATTTTATATCCGGAAAGAATCATTTCGGTGCCGAGGGATTACTTAAAGAATCAAATGTCGAAGAAGCATTTACAAGAGATTTCCTAAGAGTTACGGATCTTTTCGGAAATGAGGACGTGCTTGATGAGAGCCTTTCTTTAGCTGAAAATGAAAAGAGTAGGAAAGCCATATTAAGGCTTAAGGAAGTATATGAGATATTAAAGACATACGGAGACGATAAATACATATCCTTTGATATGGGCCTTCTTTCACGCTATAATTACTATACGGGGATCATATTTAAAGCCTATACCTACGGCGTCGGAGACTGCGTAGCTACCGGAGGAAGATATGATAATCTCTTATCTTCATTCGGATTTGACAAGCCTTCGATCGGATTTGTGATCTTTGCCGACGAACTTATGAATGCTCTTTCTCTTAAAGGGAAGCTCCCCGTAAAAGAAGCCGATACGGTATTTTTGTTATACGATGAAAATGCGGCGGACAAGGCCATAAGATATGCAAATGAATTAAGGAGCCTTAAAAACAAATGCATGCTCATCTTAAAGGAAGATCATAAGGATAAGGATCATTATATTGCTTATGCCAGGAAGAAAAATGCCTTGGAGCTTTCATATATGACCGAAAAGGAAAGGAATGTACTTTACAGGAAATAGTTATGGAAAACAATAACGAAGAAAGATATATAACATTTGCACTTTGCAAGGGCAGGCTTGCCGACAGGACGATGAAACTCTTAGAACAGATCGGAGTATCACTTGAAGAGATCCATGATAAGAATACCAGAAAGCTCATTTTTGTGGACGAGGTAAACAAATTCAGGTTCTTCCTTGCAAAAGGCCCCGATGTGCCCACTTATGTGGAATACGGAGCTGCCGATATAGGAGTGGTCGGAAAGGATATCCTTCTTGAGGAAGACAGAAGAGCTTATGAAGTCTTGGATCTTGGCTTTGGAAAATGCAGGATGTGCGTATGCGGCCCCGAGGAGAAAAGGATACTTCTTGAAAACAAGGAAAGGATAAGAGTTGCAAGCAAATATCCCAAGATCGCCAAGGACTATTTCTACGACAAAAAGCACCAGACCGTTGATATAATCAAATTAAACGGATCCGTTGAATTAGGACCTATGGTCGGGCTTTCGGATGTGATCGTAGATATCGTTGAGACGGGTTCAACATTAAAGGAAAACGGACTTACCATATTAGAAGAGATATGCCCCTTATCCGCCAGGATGATCGTAAATCAGGTTTCCATGAAAATGGAAAGTGAGAGGATCAGGGAGCTTATAGCTAAGATCAGAGTAAAATTATGATTTTGAGGTGAGAAAAATGAGAGATTCTTCCATTGAAAGAAAAACAAAGGAAACCGATATAAAGCTTTCCCTTTCCCTTGACGGAAAAGGCGATAGCGATATAGATACAGGGATCGGATTTTTTGATCATGTATTATCATCGTTTGCAAAACACGGCTTTTTCGATCTTTCGCTTAAGGCCGTTGGCGATCTTGAAGTTGACGGACATCATACGGTTGAAGACTGCGGTATCGTTTTGGGATCGGCCATAAAAGAAGCAGTAGGTGATAAGAAGGGTATTAACCGTTTCGGATATTTCATCCTTCCGATGGATGATGCACTCGTGCTTTGTGCCGTAGATCTTTGCGGAAGACCTTATTTTGTGATGGACGGTGAATTTACCGGACCTTTTGTCGGAGATCTGGATACTCAGCTTATAAAGGAGTTCTTTTATTCGGTATCCTATGCTGCCGATATGAATCTTCATTTAAGGATAATCTCGGGTGAAAATGATCACCATGTTATAGAAGCGATGTTCAAGGCGTTCGGAAAAGCCCTTGATATGGCTGTTAAATATGATGAAAGACAGACGGGCATACCCAGTACAAAGGGCAGTCTGTAAGGAGGAATATGATGGTTAAGCAGTTTATTGCGAGCATATATTTAAAGGATGGGAAGGCTGTAAAGAGTTTAAGCGACGATACGGTTGTTTCACAGGATGTTTTAGATCTTGCTTCTTCCTATGCTTTAAACGAAGCTGATGCGATAATGGTATTTGATCTTTCCGATTCCGATGAAAGTCATGAACAGGCTATCGGAGTGATAACTTCACTTTGCGATAATGTCGGCATACCGGTCTACGGATGCGGAAACATAAGGCGTATGGAGGATGTTAAAAAGCTCCTTTATGCCGGCTGTAAGATGGGAATACTCAATCTATCCAAGGATTCTTCGTTTGAGATATTAAAGGAAGTCTCCGAGAAATTCGGAAAGGAAAAGATTGGCGCGACATTTATCGAAAAAGAAGAGGTCCTTGGTAACAAGTCCATATTAAAAGAATATGTCGGAACGCTGTTTTCAATTAAGGAACAGTGCCTTAAAGAAACAGCATCGGAGAGCGATATACCGATCGTTGCCGTTCTTCCCGAGATATCACTTGATAAGATGCTCACGATCTTAGAGCATCCCAATGTATGCGGAATGGCAGGAGAGATCATAAACAAAAACATTAAGGAGATCGCTTCGGTCAAGAAGATCGCTTCCGAAAGAGGCGTAGAGGTCTGCGTGTATGATCCTCCGATGGATTTTGAACAGTTCAAGGTTTCCGATGACGGACTTATCCCCGTTGTAGTTCAGGACTATGTAAATGATGAAGTCCTCATGGTCGCTTATATGAATAAAGAGGCATATGAAAAGACCTGCCGAACAAAGAGGATGACCTATTATTCAAGAAGCCGCAAGGAACTCTGGGTCAAAGGCGAGACCAGCGGTCATTTCCAGTATTTAAAGGGACTTGCCGTTGACTGCGATAAGGATACGCTCCTTGCAAAGGTTAAACAGGTCGGAGCCGCTTGTCATACCGGCAACAGGAGCTGTTTTTACACCAATCTTATCGAAAATGATGTGGTTCCCGTAAAGGAGAATCCGGCCACCGTTTTTGAGGGAGTCATGGATGTCATCAAGGACAGAAAGGCTCATCCGAAGGAGGGATCATATACCAATTATCTTTTCGATAAGGGTATAGATAAGATCTTAAAGAAGGTCGGAGAGGAAGCTACCGAGATCGTTATCGCGGCTAAAAATCCCGATAAAAATGAGATCAAATACGAGATATCCGACTTTTTATATCATGTCATGGTACTTATGGCCTTAAAGGGCGTTACATGGGATGATATAACCGAAGAACTTGCAAAACGCTGATATGATATGAGATGGATTTGAAGAAATTTGCGCTAAAAGATGAAATTCTCTTAAATATAGAAAAGCCGGCGCGTTATATCGGCGGTGAGATCAACGAGATCATTAAAGAAAAGGAGCATATGGCTGTCAGGTTCGCCATATGCTTTCCTGATGTATATGAGATAGGAATGTCGCACCTTGGCATCCAGATCATCTATGATATGTTAAACAAATTCGAGGATGTCTGGTGTGAAAGGGTTTATTCGCCCTGGCCGGATCTTCATAAGATCATGAAGAGTGAAAATATCCCGCTCTTTGCACTTGAGTCACAGGATCCGATACGGGATTTTGATTTTCTGGGCCTTACTCTCCAATATGAGATGTGCTATACGAATATACTCCAGGTCCTTGATCTTGCGGATATCCCGCTAAGGGCATCTGACAGGACGGATGAGGATCCGATCGTAATAGGCGGCGGCCCATGTACATATAATCCCGAACCTATCGCTGATTTCTTTGATCTTTTTTATATAGGCGAAGGCGAGACAAGATACCGTGAGCTTATGGATCTGTATGAAAGATACAGATATGAGACCTCCGATGATGGCCTGGTTGATTTAAACAGAAAAAAGTCATCCTGGGACAGAAAGGGATTTATTTTAGAAGCGGGTAAGCTTCCCGGTATATATGCGCCTTTACTATATGATGTAAGTTATAATGCGGACGGTACATTTGATAAGATGATACCCTTATATGAAGGTGTACCAAAGAGAGTAAGAAAAGAGCTCGTTACCGATCTTGATAACACATATTATCCCGAAAAGCCGCTTGTTCCTTATATAAGAGTCACGCAGGACCG
>DMCJ01000195.1 GCA_003446735.1 Lachnospiraceae bacterium
TTCTTCCCTGAACAGGCAACTCAGAATGTGTCTGCATGCATTTTTATTGATTACTTTTTCAGCATCTTTCATAATCCGGCTCTTTTCATGTGTTCGGGATTCTTATTTGCACACTCACTCTTTACCAAAAACCGTACGATCCCGCAGATGATATTAAACAGGTCAAAGCGCCTTATCCTGACCTATTATATCTACGGATTTTTATGGCTCGTTCCAACCTATACATTCCTTAACGTTAATGCCTATGGAAGACCGGAAAATGCCGGATACCTCGAGGGCTTTAAGTATATGATCCTGGGTATATTCTCGGATCCTCTATGGTTTTTGTGGGCTCTTTTCTGGACGACTTTATTCTACATCCTTATATCGCCGATAATAAAAAAGAGATGGTATCCCGTAAGCATTATCCTTACGCTCGGACTTTACTTTCTGATAAAGTATCCGCTCGCAGTTTTCCCTTATTTTAAGATAAGCCAGTTATGTCCGATAATACTGGCGTTCTACTTGGGGATCGTACTTTATGATGCCGATAAGTATTTTAATAAGCTGCCGGTATGGGTACTCCTTTCTTTTACGTTCATCATGTATGCAAACGGAGTCGTTTTCGCGTGTTGTTCGCCAACATATCCTACATGGGAGACCATATCAAAGACAGCGGGTGCATTCGGAAGCTATTGTCTCTTCCTTGCCATTTACAAAAAGGGACTGTTTAAGAGATTCTTCGGATCAAAGTTCTTTGCCTATACCGATAAGAAGAGCTTTAATATCTATCTTTTACATACAACATTCCTTTATATGGCATTTCGGATGATCTATCCAATGACGGGAGATTATGTTCTTCTGACCATAATCCTGATCGCGTTTGAGACCTATCTTCATACATATTTGGCCACATATGTCCAGGATATGGTAAAGGGCGGATTTTCGAGAATCGTCAAGAGCTTAAAGAAAGACTGAGATTATTTCAAAGGATAAGTAATATGAATAGAAAAATGATGAAAAGACCACCGGCGCTCTTGCTGGCGGTTTTGATTTTTTTATCCGGATGTTCCGGTTTTGCGAATAAAGGTGATGATTCCTTAAGCATAAACGATGATCTGGCATCTACTGTCGATCAGATGCTTTCCGAGGGAGAAGGCGGGGGCATTGATAATGCTGATGGGATAGGTGGCGCAAACGGCGCATCTTCTCCGGCGCCCGTAAGCTATGCGGAGTTTTCGCCGGATCGCGGCGATCTGGCAGAGTGCGGATTAAGCGAAGAAGGATTTTCACTTATAAATGACATAATCGAAAACGATCTTTCCCACGGCGGGACAAGCGCACAGCTTGCGGTCATAAAGGACAGAAAACTGGTCTATGAAAATGCCTGGGGAAAGCTTAATTCCTATGAAAAGGACGGGATGAAAAATGCCTCGGGCGAAGCGGCTACGACCGATACGCTTTATGATCTTGCATCCGTTACAAAGATGTTTGCGGTCAATTATGCCATGCAAAAGCTTGTGGACGAAGGCCTCATAGATATAAATGCAAGCGTGAGCGACTATCTGGGATACAGGTTTTTCCTTGATTCCCTCGGCTTTTGCTATAAGGACGGGCAGCAGGTCGATATCCCCACGCAGAAGGTCTGGAAGAGCAGGATAACCGTAAGGGATCTTCTTACGCATCAGGCAGGTTTTCCCGCCGATCCGAGATATTTCAACCCTTACGTGGACGCGGTGACCCAGGAATTTAACAAAAACAATACGAATATATTATATGCGGGTAATGACGGGAGCGATGAGACGAGAAAGGCTACGATAGAAGCGATATTTAAGACGCCTCTTTTATACGAGCCCGGGACAAAGACGCTCTATTCGGATGTTGATTATATGATCCTTGGCGAGATAATAGAAAGAGTCTCGGGAAAGGATCTTGATACCTATCTTAAGGATAATTTTACCAAGCCGATGGGACTTAAGCATGTGACGTTCAATCCGCTTGAAAACGGGTTTGAGCCCTCTGACTGCGCGGCTACGGAGCTAAACGGAAATACAAGGGACGGTACGGTATCCTTTCCCGGTATCAGGACGGATACTCTTCAGGGACAGGTTCATGACGAGAAGGCATATTACTCCATGGGTGGGATATCAGGCCATGCGGGACTTTTTTCAAATGCCACGGATCTTGCGCTCCTTGCATCCCTTATGATAGACGGCACATATCAGGATAAGCAGTATTTTTCAAAGGATGTCATAGATATGTTTACGGCTCCGAAGAGCGAGGCTGATCCCGAATGGGGACTTGGCTGGTACAGAAGAGCCGGAAATAAGAGGGTGCAGTATTTCGGATCTCTTTCAAGTCAGGGGACGATAGGCCACCAGGGATGGACAGGGACTCTTATAATGATAGACCGTGAAAACGATCTCGTTGTAGCCTATCTTACAAATAAGATAAATTCCCCGGTTACGGACAGGAGCGGGAATAATAACAAATTTGATGCAGGCTATCTTACTTTCTCATCTCTGGGATTTGTAAATGAGATAATCTATCGCTCTATGGGCGGCGGTGACGTTAATGGAAAACTTGATGCATATATGGAGGAACTGATCGCCTCCGAAAAGGAAGATGCGGCCAAATATCCGACTAACCACCCTTTAAAGAAAAGTGTGCTAAGTCTTGAAGAAGTAAGGTATAAGCATTTTAATAACGGATATTTAAACAAGGCCCGGGGCGACGGGGTCATCTTGGGAGATATCAGGTTTGATAAATATCTTTCCATCTTAGGCGATAAGAGAGTCGCAGTATATTCAAACCAGTCCGGCATAACCGGAGATTTTTCCGAAACGGATATAAGGGGGATAGATGAAGTGCTTCCTTCAGATCCGGGAGGAGAGCATATAATAGATGCCCTTATAAAGCAGAATGTGGATGTCACGCTCGTATTTTCGCCGGAGCACGGCTTTACCGGCGGAAAGAACGCAGGAGCTAAGGTTAAAGACGAAGAAATGACGGTGGAAAAGCCCGTGGCAGATGAAGGGGATGATGATGAGGCCGGAGACGGTGATAAGCAGCAGGGTATAACGATAGCATCTCTTTATGATGATACGAGCACACCGACAGCTGAGGAGCTTGATATGTTTGATGTCCTTGTCGTGGATATCCAGGATGTGGGAGTAAGGTATTATACCTATTACATCACGATGTATCATCTCATGGACTCCTGCGCCGCAAACGGAAAGAAGGTCGTTGTCCTCGACAGGCCTAATCCCAACGGCTTTTATGTGGACGGCCCCATTCTTAAGGATGGCTTTTCCTCGGGCGTAGGGAATTTAAAGATCCCTGTCGTACATGGCATGACGATAGGTGAACTTGCCCTTATGATAAACGGGGAAGGATGGCTAAAGAACGGGAAATGCGACCTCGCGGTAGTGCCCTGCCTTTATTATTCGCATGATAAAAAGACTTATCTTAAATGCAGGCCGTCACCAAACCTTAAGGATATGAGAGCCGTATATCTTTATCCTTCATTATGCTATTTTGAAAATACCGCGGTATCGGTCGGAAGAGGAACGGACAATCCTTTCGATATGTACGGAAGCCCGTATCTTTCCGGGACAGGCGGATATGAATTTACATTTGTTCCAAAGTCCATGGAAGGAGCTTCATCGCCCTTATTTGAAGGAAAGACATGTTACGGAAAAGACTTAAGGGGGCTTTCGGAGGATGAAGTTACAAAGGGAAAGATCGACCTTTCCTATCTTATAAGTGCGTATAAGGATGTTACGGCAAATGCACCCGATACATCATTCTTCGGCAAGGCTGATGATCAGGGACGCTATTATATAGATAAGCTCTTCGGGACTGATGAAGTAAGAAAGATGATCACGGATGGAAAGAGTGCCGATGAGATAAGGGATTCCTGGAAAGAGGAGGATGAGGAGTTTTTAAGGCAGCGAAGGAAGTATCTTATATACGACTGAAACAGGATTTAATTTGTTTTTGATTTTTTGATCCGGAGGCGCCTTATTCGATACCGGGGATGGAAGAAGTGGAAAAAACTTTTGAGTTGTTATGATGAGGCTTTTGTGATAAAATGTTTCATATACTTTTGATCATATAAGGAGGGTTATCATGGCTTGTTTTTTGGTTTCGGCTGCTGAAGCCGTTGTAGTTAAGACAATTGAGAAGGCAGAAGAAAATAAAGAGATAAAGAGCGCGGAAAACGGAGAGGTTTCCGCAGAGGAAATAAAGATCCCCTTAAGCAGAAAGCTTAAATGGTTATCATCCATGCTTGTCGGCGGTGCTGTCTTACTTGCTTTTGAGCATGTATGGCACGGAGAGGTGGTTCCTTATTTCCCCTTCCTTACTGCAATGAATAACCCGGCTGATATGGCGGAGATGTTTAAAGAGATGGCTACGGTCGGTGTATGTATGGCTATCCTTGTTACGGCCGTATGGGCTGCCATATGCGTATGTGCCGATATTATGGTAAAGAAAGCGGCAGGATCAAAGGACAGGCAGGCAGTATAGAGGGGGTAAATTTATATGACTTTACTTATAACGGTTTTTGCTTTTATTATCGTTACGGTTAAATGGTATCAGAGAAAAGACGATACCATGCAGCTTCCTTTTCTTATCTTTATGTATCTCGGAGCTTCACTGATGTGGCTTGTGGATGCGATATTTGAATATGCCGAGCTTGGAGCCGATTTCTTCAGTCCCGCTCCTTATGATATGTTAAATGATGCTTTTCTCGGGATAAGCGTTGTTGCCTTCGGTCTTGTCATATGGCTTGTAAGGCTCCTTATAACAGATCCGAAAGGCAACGTTAAGGGGATGCTCCTTAAGAAGAATTGATCAGACGATCCCAGTAGACATTAAGAACAGAATAAACAAGAGTATGGGCGCAATGAACTTTACCATCGCTACGTAAAGTCCCCTGCGCCTGAATTTTTCTCCGTTTTTGGTAGCTTCCGAAATAACGAAATCGGGCTTTACGACCCAGCCTATGAGGATGCAGGTCGCAAGAGCTACGATAGGCATTATAACGTAATTGCTCACATAGTCCATTATATCAAGGATCTGAGCCACCGATCCGTTGGGAAGGGGAAGCTCGAAATACCAGATATTATAACCTAAGCATACGACTATTCCCAAGATAAGGGCTATGATGCTCTCTGATATAACGGCGGTCTTTCTGGACATCTTAAAGGCGTCGATAAGGCTTGATACTATAGCCTCAAGGACCGACATGCCGCTCGTTACCGCTGCAAAGAGTACCATGGCAAAAAACAGGGCGCCTATGAAGGATCCGACACCGCCCATGGCTTTAAATACCTTGGGAAGAGACACGAACATGAGCGAAGGACCGGAACTCATACCGTCCGCTCCCATGAATACGAAAACGGCGGGGATTATCATTATGCCGGCAAGGAAAGCAACGCCGGTGTCAAATATCTCTATATGAGTGATGGACTTTACAAGATTGGCATCATCGGGCACATATGAACCATAGGCGATCATGATACCCATTGCTATACTTAATGAGAAGAAGAGCTGTCCGAGTGCATCCATTATCACGCTGAAAAGTTCTTTTATACCGACTCCCTTAAAGTTAGGGATCAGGTAGATCTTCAGGCCGTCAAGACCTGTCACAACTTTGCCGGCTGCATCCGTTGACTTTACGGTAAGAGAGAAAGCTGCTATGCCGATGACGAGGATGATAAGGATCGGCATTATGAACTTTGATGTCTTTTCTATTCCGGAGCTTACGCCGAAGAAGATGACAACGGCGCAGAGTAAAAGGAAGATGAATGTATAGATTATGGGCTCGTACTGTGCGGTAATAAAGCCCGTAAAATATCCATCCTCTGCTGCGGCAAGTCCGTTACCGGTAACAAAGGCCACGAAGTATTTTATTACCCATCCGCCTATGACGCAGTAATAAGGCATGATAAGGAAGGGGACTATATAGGCAAGAACGCCTATCCACTTCCATTTTGGATGTACCCTGCCGTAGGCAGTAAGGGGACTTTGCTTTGTATTTCTTCCTATCGCCACTTCGGATGTAAGAAGGGCAAAGCCGAAGGTTAAAAGAAGGATGAAATATATAAATAAGAACAATCCTCCTCCGTCTTTTGCGGCAAGATAGGGAAATCTCCATATATTGCCAAGGCCGACGGCGCTTCCTGCGGCGGCAAGAACAAATCCCAAATTTCCTTTGAATGATCCTCTGTCTTTTGTTTCCATTATGATTTCCTTTCAATAGCAGATATGTTCCCATTATAACACGGAAAGTATATTTAAGCACCCTTTTTACGATGCATGTTTTTATAAACTGTGATATAATACGAGGTAGGCATAACTAACACACTGATATATGGGAGTTGAAATGAGAAATTACGATATAACGGGAATGAGCTGCGCCGCATGTCAGGCCAGGGTCGAAAAGGCGGTCTCCTCATTAGAGGGAGTAAAAGAATGCTCTGTGAGCCTTCTTACCAATTCGATGTCCCTTTCGGGAGATGCGAGTGATGAAGCGATAATAAAGGCTGTCACTGACGCGGGATACGGGATAAGGATAAGGATAGATGAAGAAAATCTTGATCTTACTGATAAAGAGACACCTGTTCTTTTTAAACGACTTATAATATCGCTTGTTTTTTTACTGATCCTTATGTATTTTTCGATGGGGCATATGATGTTTTCGCTCCCCCTGCCGGGCTTTCTTAACGGAAATCATTTTCTACACATGCTCATACAGGCGGTCTTATGTATCATCATCATGTTCATTAACAGAAAGTTTTTCATAAGCGGAGTAAAGGGATTTATCCACCTTGCTCCGAACATGGATACCCTTGTCGCCCTGGGCAGCGGAGTGTCATTTTTATACAGTCTTGTCGTGACTGTCCTTACTTTTATCGCACAGCGCTCAGGCGATATGGAAAGGGCAGCATCCTATATGCATGATCTTTATTATGAATCGGCGGCCATGATACTTACGCTCATCACCGTCGGAAAGATGCTCGAGGCAAGAAGCAAGGGAAAGACTACGGATGCGATAAGATCGCTCCTTAGCTTAATGCCCGATGAGGCGTGCGTTGTAAGGGATGGAAAAGAGATCATGATACCTTCGTCCGAGGTGATCGTGGGAGATATCTTTATCGTAAGACCGGGAGAGAGCATCCCCGTTGACGGAGAGGTAATATCCGGTGATTCCGGTGTTGATGAATCGGCACTTACCGGAGAGAGTATCCCTGTAGATAAGACTGCGGGCGATAAGCTAAGTGCCGCTACTATAAATACTTCGGGGCTTCTTAAATGCAGGGCGGTAAATGTCGGAGAAGATACCGCCATATCAAAGATAATAAAAGTCGTGGAAGAAGCATCTTCGTCAAAAGCCCCGATCGCAAAGGTCGCCGACAGGGTGTCGGGAGTGTTTGTTCCCGTGGTCCTTATGATCGCACTTATCACTTTTGTAACCTGGCTCATCTTAGGAGCGGATATCGGATCGGCCTTATCTTTTGCGATATCGGTACTTGTTATAAGCTGTCCCTGCGCGCTCGGACTCGCAACACCGGTGGCGATCATGGTAGGAAGCGGAGTCGGCGCAAAGAACGGGATACTCTTTAAGAGTGCCGTATCTTTGGAGGAGACCGGAAAGGCCGATATCGTCGTATTTGATAAGACCGGAACGCTTACAAAAGGAGAATGTGAAGTTACCGATGTACTGCCCGCTGAAGGATATGAAGAAGATGAGCTTATCCGGATAGCCGGAATGCTTGAAAAAAACAGCGAGCACCCGCTGTCTAAGGCAGTCGTAAAGGAATGCGAAAGACGAGGGATAGATATAAGCGATGAAGTGTCTGATTTTACTGCTCTGCCCGGTAAGGGACTTAAGGGTAATATTGAAAAAACGACTGTATACGGTGGAAATGTAAGGCTGTTTAACGAGGTCCTTACAGGAAAAGAGCCCGATACGGATAAGCTCTCCGATCAGGGAAAGACACCTCTTTTATTTATAAAGGGGGAGGAATTTATGGGTATGATCGCCGTGGCGGATGCTCTTAAGGATGATGCTCCCGCCGGTGTAAATGAGCTTAAGGACATGGGAATGTATGTTGTCATGCTCACGGGCGATAACAAAAGGACAGCCTCATATGTCGGAAAGAAGGCCGGAACGGATAAGGTCATTGCGGGCGTGATGCCGGATGAGAAGGCAAAGGTTGTTGAAAGGCTAAGGAGCCTTGGAAAGGTGATCATGGTAGGCGACGGGATAAACGATGCACCTGCACTTGTAAGCGCCGATATGGGCATCGCCATAGGAGCCGGGACCGATGTTGCGACAAAGGCGGCAGATGTAGTTCTTATGAAAAACAATGTAAGGGATGTGGCGGCTGCGATCCGTCTTTCAGGTAAGACACTTAAAAATATATATGAAAATCTTTTCTGGGCATTTATATACAATATCATAGGCATACCGCTGGCTGCGGGAGTATTTTACTCTTACGGCCTTAAGTTAAATCCCATGATAGGGGCGGCTGCGATGAGCTTATCGAGCTTCTTTGTGGTCAGCAATGCGCTGCGTCTTAATCTTGCAAGGATATATGAGGAAAAAAACGGAAAAAAGAATGGTAAAAGAGGAAATATTGATATGGATATTGACAGGGTTTTGGAGTATAATGGAAAGGAAGTTGTTTCAGAGGAAACGGAGGGCAAAAGCATGACAAAAACGATGAGCATCGAGGGGATGATGTGCGCACACTGCGAGATGACTGTAAAGAAGGCATTGGAGGCTCTTGAAGGAGTTAAAAGTGCTGAAGTGAGCCATGAAAAGAATGAAGCGGTGGTAATGCTTGATGAGGATGTTTCCGATGAGCTCCTGAAAAAAGCCGTGGAAGATAAGGATTATAAAGTTCTTTCGGTAAAATAACATATCATCAAGGGGAATTTTTATGGAAAATAATAAAGGCAGCGAATTAAGGGAGATATCACATCTGTCTCTCGTTATCACCCTTATCGCATTTTCGACCGTTTTAGTGATCTTAAACGTCACTCTGGCCTGGGAAAAGTGGACGATACCGCTTTGTATCGCAGCCATTCCGGTATGCATTACGATGCATGTCATCAAAAAACCTCAGGATCAATTCAGGATCTATATCTATTCGGCCATCCTTCTGATGGAGATGTTCTATTATTGTTCCAATGTTGAGACCATATTTGATTCAACGCCGGTCATAGTCGTTTTACTGGTGGTATTTTCCCTGACCAGGGAAAAGGTCATCATGTGGCTGGGTATCATCGTGGGATATGCGGGAATGCTATATCATCTGGCAGATGCGTATTTCTCGATCGGGCTTAATACCGACAGATCAAATATAGTAAGGACCATATGGCATCTTCTTCTCGTAGCCATAGCCGGCATGATAATCGACAGGTTCATTTATATAGTGACCGCGATGTCCAAAAATTACGAGGACAGGATAAGAGTTCTTGAGGGTGCAAGCAAGAGTGCGAGCGACTTTCTTGCCAATGTCTCCCATGAGATAAGGACCCCGATAAATGCTGTCATAGGTCTGTCCGGAGTATGTATCGAAAAGGAAAAGGATGGGATAATAAGGGAAGACCTTATGGCGATAAAGCAGGCCGGCAACCGTGTTGCCGAGCAGATCAGTGATATCCTGGATTATTCCGAGATCGATATGGATAATCTGGCGGTAAATGAAGAGGATTATATGCTCTCTTCGGTTCTTAACGATCTTGTAAATCAGATAAGGCCGATAAAGCCCGATGAGCTCGAGCTCGTCATCGATGTGGATCCGGCCATCCCTTCGGTCATGTGTACCGACGTCGGAAAATTAAAAAAGATACTCTGGCATCTTGTTGCCAACGGCCTTAAATATACAAAAGAAGGCGGCGTCTATGTCAGGATATATTCGATAAAGGAAGCCTACGGTATAAACTTATGTTTCGAGGTAAAGGATACCGGTATAGGAATGACACCCGATGAGCTTGAGAGGATCTCGGAGCGATTCTATCAGGCAAACTCCGGAAGGACAAGATCGACGAGCGGTCTGGGACTTGGTATGTCGATCGTATCGGGCTTTGTCAGTGTGCTCGGTGGCTTTATGACGATCGAATCAAAAAGGGACAAGGGCACCACGGTTCATATAAGCATTCCTCAGAAAGTCATCGATCCTTCGGTATGCATGAGCGTATCGGAGCCTGACAAGCTTGCTTTAGGTGCATTCCTTCACTTCGAAAAATTCGAAAATGCGAACGTAAGAGAATATTACAGCCTTATGTTAAGGGATATAGTCACCGGACTTAAGGTGCAGATGCATAAGGTGGATACCATAGATAATCTAAGGAACTTAGTCTCAAGTATGGAGCTTACGCATCTTTTTGTCGGAGATAAGGAATATGAAACGGCTCCCGAATATATCGAAGAACTATCCAAAAAGATCCTTGTGGTCCTTGTTGCAAATGATGATTATAAGCTTCCTCCGGGATCGAAGATCAGACAGATGAGAAAGCCCTTCTACTGCTTCCCCGTCATAGGAGTGCTAAATTCCAGGGTAGACGATCTGAAAGAGAGCGAAGGAAGGCTGATGTGTCCCGGAGTAAGGGCACTCATAGTTGACGATGAGCCGATGAACCTGACTGTCGGCATGGGTATATTCAAGCGATACGGTATGGTGGTATCTACCGCTTCTTCCGGAATGGAATCCATTGAGATGTGCAGGGCGAACGAATACGATATCGTCTTTATGGATCACATGATGCCGGGAATGGACGGCGTCGCAGCCACAAGATACATTCGGGAGGATATGGGAGATAAGGAGCTTATCATAATAGCTCTTACCGCAAACGCCATAAGGGGGACGGATACCCTTTTAAAGCAGGTTGGAATGAACGACTTCATAGCCAAGCCGATAGATATGACCGATATGGCTAAAAAGCTCAGGCGGTGGCTCCCGGATGAAAAGATCGTGGAGACCGAGGGGGAGCCAAAGAAGGAGAATTCCCAGATACC
>DMCJ01000149.1 GCA_003446735.1 Lachnospiraceae bacterium
AAATTGAGAGCGGTTTTTATGGGCACTCCGGATTTTGCCGTAAAGCCTCTTAAAGCCTTATATGAAGCGGGTGTAGAAATAGTATGTGTTGTCACTCAGCCCGATAAGCCGAAGGGGAGGCATAAAACGCCCACGCCCTGTCCGGTCAAGGAAGAGGCTTTAAACTTAGGGCTTACGGTCATAACTCCCGAGAGACTTAAGAATAAAGATGAATACGAGAAATTACGGGAATATCCCGCGGATATCTTTATAGTGGCTGCTTTTGGGCAGATCCTTCCGAAGGAAGTGCTCATCATGCCAAAGTACGGCTGCATAAATATCCACGCGTCATTGCTTCCCAAATACAGGGGAGCGGCTCCCATACAAAAATGTATCTTAGACGGGGAAGAAGTGACCGGAGTTACCATCATGCAGATGGGCGAAGGATTAGACACGGGTGATATTTTATATCAGAAAGAGATAAAGATAAGCGATGACGAGACGGGCGGAAGTCTTTTTGAAAGGCTTTCTGACCTCGGAGCAAAAATGATAACAGAAGTCCTTCCGATGATAGAAAAAGGCGAGATAAATCCCGTAAAGCAGGACGATGCGCTCTCATCCTATGCGGGAATGATAAAAAAAGAAGACGGAAGGATAGATTTTTCCAAAAACGCTTTGGAGATCGAGAGGCAGATACGTGCTATGCATCCCTGGCCCGGGACATTTACGACTTATAAGGGCAGGATGCTTAAGATCATAAAAGCCGGGATCGTAAATGACGAAGATGTCGGAAAGAACGAAACGAAAAGCAGCTGCGGTATAATAACAGATGTTTCTAATGGCGGCATAACCGTAAAGACCGGAAAAGGGAGCCTTCTTGTAAAGGAGCTTCAGTTAGAAGGAAAGAAAAGAATGAGCGCCGAAGAGTTCCTTCGGGGAAACAGGATAGAGAAGGGCGAAAGATTCGGAGAATAAACGTGGAGATAAGGACAACCAGGGAGCTTGCCTTAAGGGCACTTATAGAGATCCTGGAAATGAATAAATATACGAACCTTGTGATCGACGGCATATTAAAGGAGCACGAGGAGTTAAGCATAAGGGAAAGGGCGTTTGTAAGCCGCCTTATAAGAGGCACAGTTGAAAGAAAGCCTACCTTAGACGGTGTTATAGATTCTCTTGCAAAGCCCCCGACTTCCCGCCAGAAGCCCTATATAAGGAATCTCCTTAGAATGAGCGCATATCAGATCCTTTTTATGGACGGGATAAGGGATGCAGCCGCGATAAACGAAGCGGTCGCCCTGTCAAAAAAGCATGGTTTTGCCGGGCTGTCGGGCTTTATTAACGGTGTTCTTCGAAATATAGCAAGGGAAAAGGAAAGGTTTCTTTCGGAAATCGATAAAAACGAGGATCTTGCCGTTCCAAAGTGGATCGAAGGATTATTAACGGAGCGCTTTGGAAATGAAAAGGCAAAAGAAATAGAGAAAGCCTTTCTTATGAGCCGTCCCGCATGCATAAGGATCACAAATGATAAGACTGAAGAGATCATAACCTCCGTTGAGGATATTAAGATCACAAAGTCGGAAGGCCTCGATCATGTTTACCTTATCGAGGATCCCGGAGATTTAAGGAAACTTCCGGGATTTGAAGAGGGTAAGATATATATCCAGGATGAAGGAGCGATAAGGCTTCTTTGTGATGGCATTAAAGCGATGGAAGAGGACGGCGGGTTTAAAGGATATGATAAAGATAATGCTTTTACCGCCATTGATGTCTGCGCTGCGCCCGGAGGAAAGGCGATACACTTAGCACACATCCTTAAAGAAAAGCTTCCTAAAGAGGCGGAATATAAAATAACAGCCGGTGATATATCCGAAAACAAGGTCCGTCTCATGGAAGAAAATATAAGACGGAGCGGTCTTGAAAATATAGATGCAAAAGTCAGGGATGCATTAAAAATTGATACTGTTATGAAAGAAAAAGCAGACCTTGTCATATGCGATCTTCCCTGTTCCGGACTCGGTGTCATAGGCAGAAAACCCGATATAAAATACCGCCTTAAGAAGGAAGATATAGAGGAACTCGCCGCTCTTCAGGAAAACATGCTCGAAGCCGCGAAAATACTGGTAAAACCGGGACATTACCTCTTATATGCGACGTGTACATTGACCGAAGCGGAAAATGAGGGTCAAATTGAAAGATTTCTTGCAAAAAATGAAAATTTTAAACTTTTGAAGCAAAAAACCTACATTCCGACCCCGAAAAATGACGGATTTTTTATGAGTTTATTGCAAAAGGCATTTTAGGAGCAATGAGATGGAAAAGAGGGATCTGAGGAGCCTTAGCTACGAAGAATTAAAAGATAACATGCTCGTTTTAAATGAAAGATCCTTCCGTGCGGACCAGGTCTACGAGTGGATACATAAGAAGGGGATCAGGAACTTAAATGAGATGACAAATATCTCAAAAGATCTCCGTGAAAAATTAGATAACAACTTTTATTTATATTCACTGAAAACAGAGACGGTCATGGAGTCAAAAAAGGACGGAACGAGAAAATATCTTTTCCGTCTTCATGACGATGAATTTGTTGAGAGTGTATACATGCCATACAGACACGGAAAAAGTGTCTGCATCTCTTCCCAGGTCGGATGCAGAATGGGATGCAGGTTCTGCGCGTCGACCTTAGACGGTCTTAAAAGGAATTTAAGTGCCGGAGAGATGCTGGATCAGATATATTCAATAACGCGTGATACTAATGAACGTGTTTCAAACGTCGTCGTGATGGGGACGGGTGAGCCCCTTGATAATTACGATGAACTCATTCGTTTTATAAAGATGCTGACGGATGAAAGAGGGCTTAATATAAGTCAGCGGAATGTCACGGTTTCGACCTGCGGGCTCGTTCCCGAGATAAAAAAGCTGGCTGAAGAGGATCTTAAGATAACCCTGGCGATCTCGCTTCATGCGGCTACCGATGAAAAAAGAAGGCAGATAATGCCGATCGCAAATAAATATTCGATCGCCGAGCTCATGGAAGGGGCGGACTATTATTTTGATAAGACCGGCAGACGTGTCACTTTTGAATACAGCCTTATAGAAGGAGAAAATGACACGGCAGAGGATGCAAGGAGATTATCCGATCTGGCGGCAAAAAGAGGAGTTCATGTAAACCTCATTCCGGTAAATCCGGTAAAGGAGCGTTCTTTTAAGCGCCCCGATGAGAGAAGAGTCGATGCATTTAAAAATATGCTTGAAAAAAATCGTATAAATGTTACTATTAGAAGAGGTATGGGCAAAGATATCGACGGTGCATGCGGTCAGCTTCGAAGACGTCATGCTGCCGGCTTAGAAGATAAAGAACATACGCAGACACTAAGTCTTAGCGGGTCCGTACTTTAAGGAGGATACAGTTGATAGAATCGTATTCGGTCACGGATATCGGAAGAAAGAGAAAGCTTAATCAGGATTATGTATATGCCACGAACAAGCCTCTCGGAAATATGCCGAATCTCTTTGTCGTAGCCGACGGAATGGGAGGTCATAACGCCGGAGATTATGCTTCCAAATGTACAACCGAGACCATTGTATCGGAAATAAGGGATTCATTTGAAAAAAATCCTACTATTATAATAGAAAAAGCGATCCACGTTGCAAACGCGCGTATCAGGGAAGATGCCGCGGGTGACGAGGCTTTATTCGGCATGGGCACGACCCTGGTCGTAGCCACGGTAATAGGCAAGTTCCTGCAGGTAGCTAACGTGGGCGATTCGAGACTGTATATAATAGGAAAACGTCGCGTCATCAGGCAGATAACAAGAGACCATTCTCTTGTAGAGGAGATGATAAGGCTCGGCGGTCTTAAGAGGGAAGAAGCCAGAAAGCACCCCGACAAGAACATCATCACCAGAGCCATCGGCGCAAAAGACGATGTGGAGCCCGAATTCTTTACAGAAGAATTAAAGGACGGAGACATCATCTTAATGTGTTCCGACGGTCTTTCCAATATGCTCGATGACAAGGAAATAGAAAAGATCGTAAAGAGCAAGGATTTCGAGGAGCTTGCCCAGAAGGGCGATGCTCTTATAAATGCCGCAAACAATCACGGCGGCAAAGATAATATAGGTGTTGTCCTTATAAGGTATACAAAGGACCCCGAGGAAGAAGACAAATAAGTATTCTGTATGCTAAAGCATGCGGGAAAGCTTGGAGGATAATATGATTATAGTAGGAATGATGATCGGCGATCGGTATGAGATCCTGGACAAGATAGGCACCGGAGGAATGAGCGATGTCTACAAGGCAAAGGACCATAAATTAAACAGATCAGTTGCCGTTAAGGTATTAAAGCCGGAATTTAACGAAAATACCGGTTTTGTATCCAAATTCAGGACCGAGGCCCAGGCGGCAGCGGGTCTTTCACATCCCAATATCGTAGGCGTTTACGATGTAGGTGAGGAAGACGGTATCTACTATATAGTAATGGAGCTCGTCGAGGGCATCACTTTAAAGAATTATATAGAAAAGAAGTCCCGCCTTTCCATTAAGGAAGCCATAAGTATAGCCATACAGGTATCCATGGGTATAGAGGCAGCCCACAATAACCATATAATCCACAGGGATATAAAGCCCCAGAATATAATGATAAGCAAGGACGGCAAGGTAAAGGTCACCGATTTCGGTATCGCCAAAGCCGCTACCAGCAATACGATCACATCCAACGTTATGGGAAGTGTTCATTATACATCTCCCGAGCAGGCCAGAGGCGGATTCTCCGATGAGAAGAGCGATATCTATTCCCTTGGCTGTACTATGTTTGAGATGCTTACAGGCCACGTTCCTTTTGACGGGGAGACGACCGTAGCCATTGCGATAAAGCATATCCAGGACGAAATGCCCACTCCCAGGGAATATGTTCCCGAGATCCCGGTAAGTGTTGAAAAGATCATAATGAAATGTACGCAAAAGAGCGCCGACAGACGTTATCAGAACATGTCTGAGCTTATCGCGGACTTAAAGAGATCCCTTATCACTCCCGATGAGGATTTCGTTACGATGGTGGATGTCGATAATTCCGCAGCGACCCGTCCCATAACCGATGATGAGCTTATGAGGATAAAGGAGAGGACCGGAAGCATTAATGTTGTCGGTCAGAGCGCTTCTTCGGGGGAGCACATGAGGCTGAGCGAAGAAGAAGTAGAGAGAAGAAGAGCGGCTTCGATGAGAAGCCTTAAGATCATCGACGAGGATGAGGAAGAAGATGATTATTATGAGGATGATGAGGAGAAGTACCAGAAATTATCCAGGGCGAAAGCAGTAAGAAAGGCTGAGAGGACAAGGAATACGGGAAGAAGGAATCCTTATTCCGACGACAGTGATACAAGATTCGAAGAAGATTTCCCGTCAAAGGATGAAGGATACGACGATTACGATGACGAGATGGATAATAAAATGGAAAAGATCACTACGGTGATCGCGATCGTCGCAGCGGTCATAATAGGTATAATCGCTCTCGTTGTCGTTGCAAAGGCTATCGGTGCCTTCGGAAACAAGGAAGATAAAGAAGAGGAGACCGTTATCGAGCAGCAGCAGGAAGAGGAAGACGAAGGCGATGTCATGGTAGAGAACGTGGTGGGTATGGATATTGCGGTAGCAAAGCCCACACTTGAAAACGTTCAGTTAACAGTCAATGTTGAATATGTGGAAGATGATACCAACGGTGAGAACAAGGTCATCTCCCAGAGCATAGAAGCAGGCAAGAAGGTGCCCGCAAATACCGAGATCACCCTTAAGGTTTCAAGCGGTCCCGCAGGCGTGGTACTTACCGACGTGGTAGGCCTTACGGAAGATGCGGCGATAACCCGTCTTTCCGATGCGGGATTTCAGGCAAGCGTTGACTATGCATATTCGGATACCGTTACAAAGGATATGGTAATATCCCAGAATCCTTCTGCAGGCGATAAGGTTGCATCGGGTACGATCGTAAGCATCATCGTAAGCTCCGGCCCCGAGGAAACCGGAGTTGAAGTTCCCGATCTTGTGGGAAAGACCCAGGATGCGGCAAATTCCGCCATAAAAGAAGCAGGATTTAAGACAGGCACCGTAAAAGAAGATTACAGCGATACCGTTGAAAAGGGCAAGGTAATATCCCAGTCTCCTTCGGCGGGAAGCAAGGTTGAAAAGGATAACAGCATAAGCTATACGGTAAGCCTCGGAAAGAAAGATCAGAATTACAATTATGTCAGCACGATAAACGCACCCACCGGATATACCGGAGGTACGGTTACCATCACACTTACCGTAGGTAACGATAAAAGGACATTTACCACCGATCAGTTCCCCTTCTCCATAAACGAGACCGGGTTCAAGGCAGAGAGCGGTACGCTCAGCTTTTCGGGGACCAAGACCGAAACGGTTTCACAGCCCGTTACCGATGCGGACGGAAATCCTGTTCTTGATGATGCGGGTAATCCCCAGATGTCGAGCACGGAACAGACCGTTCCTGTTGATCTTGGAAGCGTTCCCATTACACTTACCAAGGCCGAGCAATGACCGGAAGGATAATAAAGGGGATCGGCGGATTCTATTATGTTGATACCGGTGATGTGACCTATGCATGCAAGGCAAAGGGCATATTCAGAAATACCGGACAAAAGCCCCTGGTGGGCGACTATGTTACGATCGAGATAACACACGAAAAGGATAAGGAAGGTAATATCACTTCCATAATAAACAGAAAGAATTCTCTTATAAGACCCGAAGCCGCCAATGTGGATCAGGCTTTAGTCATCTTCGCCGTTAAAAATCCCGATCTTAACGAAGGACTCTTAAACCGCTTCCTTGTCACCATGGAAAAGGAAGGCGTTCCCGTTATCATCTGTTTTAACAAGACGGATCTTGCTAACGAGGCGGAAAAGGAAAGGCTTAAGGATATATATCAGAAAAGCGCTTCTTACGAGCTTTGTTTTACCGTTGCCAAAGAAGGAAAGAACATAGATAAACTTAAGGCACTCCTTAAAGGAAAGACAAGTATCGTTGCGGGACCGAGCGGCGTAGGCAAATCCACGATGATAAACCGGCTTATCGGCTTTGACCATATGGAGACCGGGGACCTTAGCAAAAAGATCGCCAGAGGAAAGAATACTACCAGACACAGCGAGCTTTTAAGTCTTGATGAAGATACGTTCATAATGGATACGCCGGGGTTTTCGAGCGTTGATATAAGTGATATATTGCCGGAAGATCTAGGGGGGTATTTTCCGGAGATAGATAAAAACAAGCATAAATGCAGGTTCGCAAAGTGTGTACACATCCATGAACCTGATTGCGGGGTGAAAGAAGCTCTATTAAACGGAGAGTTTGCAAAAGAAAGATATGATGAATATGTCTGTATGTATACGGCATTAAAGGAGAAAAGGAGATATTAGGATGCCCGTTTTGTCCCCCTCTATACTGGCTGCGGATTTTGCGAGATTAGGTGACGATGTGCTTGCGGCTGAGTCCGCGGGAGTATCGTCCCTTCACATAGACGTTATGGACGGAGTACTTGTACCGTCTATTTCCTTCGGATTCCCTGTAATAGAATCCTTAAGGAAGATCACGGATATGTTCTTTGATGTTCACCTGATGATAACGGATCCCGACCGATATATAGAGCGTTTTGCAAAAGCAGGAGCCGATCTTTTAACGGTCCATATCGAAGCGTGTAAAGATCTTGATAAGACGCTTTCAGACATAAGAGCACTCGGGGTTAAATCCGGGATAGCGCTTCATCCCGAGACGAAGATAGAGGATATCTTCCCTCATCTTGCAAATGCCGACAGAGTGATCGTTATGACGGTGCACACGGGATTCGGAGGACAGAAATATCTTGAGGAGTGCACGGATAAGATAAAGAAACTGCGCGCCTACATAGATCAGAACGGATACAAGACGAAGATCGCGGTAGATGGCGGAGTTACGCCCATGAACGTGGATAAGATCATCGGATACGGGGCGGACGTGATAGTATCGGGGTCTTCCGTATTTAACGGGGACATCGTTGAAAATGTGAAAAGATTTAATAAGATCATGGGCGAATAGCGCATGATCTTATTTTCTTTAATAAATTAAGCATAAGGAGGTTCTTATATGGAATATTATGTTTCGGCATCCGCGTATAGGAGCGGGAACGGGGATAAAGATCATCCCTTTAAGACAATAAGCGAAGCGGCTAAGCTCGCAAAGCCGGGTGATGAGGTCATAGTCTTGCCCGGTATTTACCATGAATATGTCGATCCGGCTAATGCGGGAACCATGGACAAAAGGATAGTCTATCGTTCGAGCGAGCCTTTAGGCGCGGTCATAACCGGCGCTGAGGATCTTGACGGATGGGAAAAGTATAAGAATGACACATATGTCACAAGAGTCGGAAACGGCCTTTTCGGGGATTACAATCCCTATACCGTTGCCGTAAAGGGAGACTGGTACTGGGCGGATAAACCTGTCCATACGGGCGAAGTTTATTTAAACGGTCATGCCATGTATGAGGTCATGAGCTTAAAGGAAGTTTTAAATCCCAAGCCCTTTAAGATGTCATGGGAATCAGATGAGCTTACTAAGCTTAAATGGTATACCGAGCAGGATGGTGATGCGACTGTCATATATGCAAATTTCGGCGGCAAGGATCCCAATAAGGAAAAAGTGGAATTCAATGTCAGGAGGAACTGCTTCCATCCTTCAAAGGAGGGCATAGGCTATATAACGGTTTCCGGATTTAAGATCACAAAGGCTGCTACCCAATGGGCTCCTCCTACGGCATTCCAGGACGGAATGGTAGGCCCTCACTGGTCAAAAGGCTGGATAATAGAAGACTGCGAGATAAGCAATTCCAGATGCAGCGGCATCTCGCTCGGAAAATATCTTCAGCCGAACAATAACAACAAGTGGACGCTCTACGGCGCTAAAGACGGCACCCAGACCGAGAGAGACAATATAATGCAGGCTCAGGACGAGGGCTGGACAAAGGAAAGGATAGGATCCCATATCATAAGAAGATGTAATATCCATGACTGCGGACAGACCGGTATAGTAGGTCATTTAGGCGGAGTATTCTCGATCATAGAGGATAATCATATCCATCATATAA
>DMCJ01000092.1 GCA_003446735.1 Lachnospiraceae bacterium
TTGCCGGGATCTCCGGCTCAAGTAAGACTATGTTCATCTCTGCTCACTTCTTAATCGCTCAATAAATACCTTCATTCGATCGAGTGCGATCTTTAAGTTATCGATGGAATAAGCATAGGATATCCTTAAAAATCCTTCTCCGCACTGACCGAAAGCCGTTCCGGGAACAACAGCGACCTTTTCTTCCTGAAGGAATCTGGTCGCAAATTCATCGCTTGTCATACCGAATTCTTTTATGCTCGGGAAGACATAAAACGCCCCAAAAGGCTCAAAACATTTAAGACCCATTTCCTTAAATGTATGCATGAGGAATCGTCTTCTCTCGTTATATGCCTCTCTCATCTCCGCCACATCGGCATCGCCGTTCTTTAATGCTTCCACTGCCGCATACTGACTCGTGGTCGGTGCACACATGATCGCAAACTGATGGATCTTTGTCATCTGCTCGATTATCTCTTTCGGACCTGCAGCATATCCGAGTCTCCATCCGGTCATCGCATAGGCTTTGGAAAAACCGTTTATGAGTATGGTCCTTTCCTTCATGCCGGGAAGCGATGCGATGGATACGTGCTTTCCGTTATAGGTAAGCTCGGCATATATCTCATCGGAAAGGATATAAATATCCTTTTCCTCTATGATCTTTGCTATGGCTTCAAGATCCTTTTTCTCCATTATCGCTCCCGTGGGATTATTGGGAAAAGGAAGGACCAGAAGCTTTGTTTTATCCGTAATGGCATTTGAAAGCTCTTCGGCCGTTAGCCTGAATTCATTTTCTTCTTTTAATTCGATTATGACAGGTTTCCCGCCTGCAAGTATCGTACAGGGCTCATAGGAAACATAGCTGGGCTGGGGGATGAGCACTTCATCTCCGGGATCGAGCATCGCACGCATGGCGATATCGATGGCTTCGGATCCGCCCACGGTTATAATGACCTCATCTTTGGGCTTATAGGAAAGGCCCTGGTTCCTGCTTAAATAACTGCAGATCTCCTGCCTCAATTCCATAAGTCCGGAATTGGAGGTGTAAAATGTTCTTCCTTTTTCAAGGGAATATATACCCTCATCCCTTATATGCCAGGGAGTATCGAAGTCAGGCTCGCCGACACCTAAAGATATGGCATCCTTCATCTCGCTCACGATATCGAAGAACTTCCTGATCCCTGAAGGCTTTATGTCCCTTATCTGTTTTGACAGCGGGTCTCTCATGGCGTCACCTGCATTCTCTCGTCCTGATATTTCCTGGCAAGTATGGTACCGTGGTCTTTATACTTCTTTAAGATGAAATGAGTCGCAGTACTTAAAACATAATCCATCGTGGAAAGCTTATCCGTAACAAAAGAGGAAACCTCCTTTAATGATTTCCCTTCAAGACATACGAGAAGGTCATAGCCTCCCGAGATAAGATAAACAGCTTCGACTTCGGGATATTTGTATATCCTCTCGGCGATGGTATCAAAGCCCTGACCTCTCTGAGGAGTAACCCTTACTTCGATAAGAGCACTCACCTTATCAAGGTCGGTCTTTTCCCAGTCGATCATCGTATGATAACCGCAGATAACACCTTCCTCTTCAAGCTGCTTCAACGCGTTCGCCACGTCGATCTCACTCTCGCCGAGTCTTATGGCAAGCTCGGATATCTCCACGCGACTGTTCTTTTCGATAATACGTAAAAGTCTCTCCCTCATATTATATTCTCCTTATGAAGTGCTTTATACAGTTCATCAAGCGGAGGCGGCGTTAAAAATCTCTTTTCGTCTCCGTTTATGATCACCCTGTCGTTTCCTTCGGTAAGTCTGCCTATGACAGCAGCATTTATTCCTTTTTCCTTAAGAGCGCCAACGAGCTCGTTTCCGTTGCCGCTGACTATGAGCATGCTTCCGGAACTCATAAGCTCATAGGGATTTATATCAAACGCATTGCAGATCTCAACGGTCTCCTGCTTTATCGGTATGCTCTTTAAGTCGGCGGTAAGTCCGCATCCCGCACTCTCGGCTACTTCCCAGAGTGCACCGAAGATCCCGCCTTCGGTAATGTCATGCATTCCGTGAGTATCTTTAAGATCTCTGGCTACCGCAGCCTCACCTATGACCGAAAGATATCTCTCAAAATCTTTTGCCGCATCCGTAAAGGATCTTGAAAACTTTGAAGAAAGGAGTGCCTCCTTTTCCTTTGCGAGAATGGAAGTGCCTTCAAGACCCACCCATTTTGTGACAACAAGATCGTCTCCGGCCTTTCCTCCGCCGGTCGCAAGGAATCTGTCCTTTTTGACCTTTCCCACTCCCGTAACGGTAAGGAGCGGAGTCTTTACGGCATCGGTAACTTCGGTATGTCCGCCCATTATACAGATACCAAGCTCTTTGCAGGCTTCATCGAGATCGGTCATGATCTCTTTTAATTCTTCCTCCTGCGTCCCCGGAGGAAGAAGCGCGCTGACTAAGATACCGACATTTTCCGCACCGCTTGAAGCGATATCGTTACTTGTGACGATGACCGAGAGCCTTCCGATATCCTTCGTTGTCCCCGTGACCGGATCTACGGAAAATACGGATACTTCATCGGGTCCTAAACAAAGGGCGGCACAGTCTTCTCCGACTCCCGCTCCTTTGAATACCTCATTTCTTTTAACGCCGGTGCGTCCAAACACCTGTCGTTTTAATATGTTTTCAGGTACTTTTCCCTGTTCCATGTCTTTTGCCCCGTCTTATTGTGCGGGCTGTTGCTGTGCGGCTGCCTGTGCTGCTGCCTGTGCTGCCGCCTGTGCATCGGCTTCCTGCTGAGCCTGTGCAGCTGCCTGTGCTGCTGCCGCTTCAGCTGCCTGTTGCTGCTGCTGTTGTTGCTGCGCAGCTGCCGCCTGCTGCTCAGGTGTCTGGGGAGGAGGGCTTCCCGCAAGTGTAGCCTTAACGAAATCTATACTCTGGGTCGCTATAGCAGCCCTTATCGCCTGACTTACCGCAGGATCGCTGGTCGCGGTCCCGACTGCTGCCGTTCTGGGCACCATCTTATATACGCTGGAATTGATGACTTCCCTGCTCTGTTCCACTCCGTCAACGGTCACTATCTTCCAGTACTGTGCCTTGTATCCGGTATGTGCGGACTGAACGCTTATATAGCCGACGGGCTTGCTAGAATCGGCAACACATGCCTCTCCCTGAGGAGGAGTAGTCTCAAGTACCTCACTCTCAAACGAAACCTTTCTGCCCGCAGGTCTGGTCTCAACACCATAAATGGTAAATGTTATCTTCTTGTCGGAAGTGGTATAACCGTCTATGTAGATCGGATGCTCCAGATTGTTTGTGAACCTGAAATCCTTTGCGGTACCGGAGATCGCCGCATCAGCCGAGGGATCAACATATCCCACTATCATCGAGTGATTGTGTCTTTCGTTTACCTGAAGCTCCGCCCTTAATACCGCATTATATAATGTAGTTGATACCTGACAGATACCTCCGCCTAAGGAATCTACAACAAGGCCTCCCGAATAGGAACCTGCCATATAATAACCATTTTCTTCGGTAAAGGGGCTTATGGCTTTGTATACGGAGAAAGATTCTCCCGGATACAGCGTATGTCCGTTTATGAGCCTGCATCCGTTAGCTACGTTACCCGACCTGTTTGAGCTTGAAGTCGAATAACTCGTAGTAAACGTACCGAGCACGTCCTTTACTTTGGAGAGCTCTTCCGTGGTGCCTCTCGGCTCATCGGTCGCTACCACAAGATCTATCGCCGTATCCTGGTAATTCCATTCGCCCGTCAGATAGGAAGCTATCCTGTCGGCACTTCCGTCCACATCTATGACAACACCGGTCTGTCCGGGTTCGATAACGAATTCACCGTTCTCACGCTTTAAGGTCGCATCCTTCGCGGATACGTTAAACTGCGTACACTTATCCTCTATGATGGATGCTATCGCATCTCTGTCAACTGCAAGATTTAAGGGGAGCACAACATTGTCATACTCAAGATCCTTTAATGCCTTATATCTTTCGACTATGTTCCCGCTCTTGCCTAAAGTCACTGCCTGATCTACAACATCGGCATTGATCCACATGATACCGACATCATTTCCGGATATCGTAACGGAATTGTCGTTCATGGCATTTAAGGTGATCTTTTTCTGCTCCAGAGAATTGATATATTCCTGGATGCGGGCCATGGCAAGCTCTCTGGTAAGGCCGGAAACATTGACCTCTCCTATATATACACCGTTTTCGATCACATCGGTCTGAGGCGCCGCTTCAACATCCTGTGCTTTCTTCACGCCATATGCCGCCGTTACGACAAACAGTGTGGCAAAAACCAGAAGCACCGCCTTTGTTATCCTTTTCATAATTTCATCTCCTCAAATACTTCCTCACCGCACAGCTTTATGTTATACTGAAAGCTAAAGACGGTGAACTGCAGATATATAAAATGCGCGTTTACATCACGGTTGCCACTGCTGCCCAGCCTAAAGGTATTATCATGGCAAGGATAAGAATCACTACTATTATGCGCGCTATTATCTGTTTTTTCTTATTTTTATGCATCCTACTCACCTTCTTTACGAAAGGATATTATAAACCATGATACTCTTTTTGGCAATAGTAATAAGCTTTTCCGTAGCGCTTTCCATCGCTAACAGCAGGCAGAAAAGAGCCGAAGAAGAAATCATGAATGCCTATTACGAAAAAGAACGCACCGCCAACAATGTCAGGAAGAAATCCTTAGACGGTCTTGATTATATAAACGTCCCTCTGGAATTCATTCCCGAAAGCCTTCTGCCCGACAACGAAGAAGTCTCCGACCTGATAAGGACCTTAAAGGAGCTCTCGAAGTCAAAGATCTTAAATCTGACAGGCATAAGCAACACGGATCTTAAGCTCGAATACGGCACGGCAAATATCAACGTCCTTTCAAAATATGACGAGAACTACACAGTCTACGCCCGATCGATGCAGCGTCTTTCGGAAATATATTTTTCCGAAGGGTATGAAGCAAATGCCCGCCTGCTCCTCGAAAAGGCCATCGAGACCAGAACGGATATCACGGCTGCATACGCTCTTTTATCCGACATATATTTAAGACACGAAGAATACGAAAAGCTGCGGAAGCTCTTAAAGACCGCAAGGTCATTAAACGATCCGGCAAAGCGGACCTGCAGCAAAGCAGTACTTTCCCGCATACCCGAAAGCGAAATGCCCGGGGAAGATGAAGAATGAAAAAAAGAACCGAAAAGATATTAAAAAGGCTGGATGAATACTACGGCACCGACACAAGGTGTTCCCTTGACTACAAGACCCCGTGGCAGCTGCTCATCGCCACCATGCTGAGTGCGCAGTGCACCGACGAACGCGTGAACATAGTCACTAAAGATCTGTTTAAGAAATACAAAAGCGTCAAAGACTTTGCGAAGGCCGATCTTAAAGAGCTTGAAGATGATATTCACTCAACGGGTTTTTATCACAACAAAGCAAAGAACATCATAGCCTGCTGCAATATGCTGCTCGAAAAACATAACGGTGTCGTTCCTTCCTCCATTGAGGATCTGACATCCCTTCCCGGAGTCGGAAGAAAGACTGCCAACGTGATACGCGGCAATATTTTTAACGAGCCAAGTATCGTCGTAGACACGCATGTTAAGCGCATATCATACAGGCTCGGTCTTACAGCTAACACCGATCCCGAAAAAGTCGAATACGACCTGATGAAAGAAGTCGATAAGGATCATTGGATACTCATCAATATGCATCTTATCACATTCGGCCGTGAAATATGCTCGGCCAGAAATCCCGGATGCGACAGATGTTTTTTAAGCGACCTGTGTGCTTCCCGCAAATGATACTTTTAAATGATACCCCCACAGGGATCAAATAAACCAGACATGAAAGGAGAATGTTTATGGAACCTATAGTTATCACAGAAGAAAATTTTGATGCAGAGGTCATCGCCTCCGATGTACCCGTACTTGTAGATATATGGGCAAGCTGGTGCGGTCCCTGCAGGATGCTCTCACCCGTTGTAGATGAGGTTGCTGCCGAGGCAGACGGCTTTAAAGTCGGAAAGATCGATGCGGATGATCAGGGCGCACTTGCCGCAAGATTCGAAGTATCCAGCATCCCTACTTTACTCGTCTTTAAGAACGGTGAAGTGGTAAACAGATCTGTCGGCGTTATATCCAAGGACGAGATCCTCGCTCTTGTAAAGTAACCGTAACACGGCTTTTCATGCCGGCATACGAGGCACAGAATAATAAACACCGGGGAGGGAATGTTCATGTATGACATAATCATAATCGGAGCAGGAACAGCCGGTCTTACGGCTGCCATCTACGGCAGGCGCTCCGGAAAGAACGTGCTCGTTATCGAAAAACTGACCTACGGAGGCCAGATAATAAACACCCCCGAGATCGAGAACTATCCGGGAATACAGAAGATATCAGGATTTGAATTTGCAACCGCTCTTAATAAGCAGGCAAAGGATTTAGGCGCCGAGATCGTAAGCGGTGACGTTACGGGCGTTTCGGCAAACGGACCTGATAATGCATCCTTTACGGTAGAGACCGGTAAAGCCAAATATGAAGGCTCAAAAGTCATAATCGCCACCGGATCCAAAAACAGGCCTCTCGGCCTTGAGCACGAAAAAGAGTGGATAGGAAAAGGCATTTCCTATTGTGCGACATGCGACGGTATGTTTTTCCGGGGAAAGACCGTAGCTGTTGCCGGAGGCGGTAATACCGCGTTGGAGGACGCTGCCTTTTTATCAAATTACTGCGAAAAAGTATATCTGATCCACAGACGTAACGAATTAAGGGGAGAGCAAAAGCTCCAGGACAACCTGAGAGAAAAAGAGAATGTCGAATTTGTACTTAATGCGGCTATCGACGGTATAGACGGTCAGGACAGGCTTTCATCGATAAACGTAAGCGACAAGGAAACCGGAGAAAAAAGAAACATACCGATAGACGGTCTTTTCATCGCGATAGGTCAGATGCCTCAGAACGAGGTCTTTGTCCCCCTTGTCGAGCTTGATGACAAAGGATATATCATAGCAGGAGAAGACTGCAAAACAAAAACTCCGGGCATATATGCTGCCGGAGACTGCCGTACCAAAGAGGTAAGACAGCTTACAACAGCCGCTGCCGACGGAGCAGTTGCCGCTCTTGCTGCTTCAAAGGATGTCTAATCCTCGTTTACATGCTCAAGTCCCTGGGCGATCACCGTACTTACATGATCATCCGCAAGGGAGTAGAATATGAGCTTTCCATCACGCCTTCCTTTAACAAGGCGACTCTGTTTCAATAATTTCAGCTGATGTGATATTGCGGACTGGCTGATGTTTAAGCTCTCCGCAATATCGCCCACGCATAATTCCTTTTCAAAAAGAGCAAACAATATCTTTAATCTTGTCTCATCCCCAAAGACCTTAAACAGATCCGAAAGATCGGAAAGCTCCGCTTCATCCGGTTTATGTATGATATGTCCCATTGATCTTCTCCTACATTTTCTTTACAAACAACGCTCTTATTGCATTTAACACAGCTATTATCATAACTCCTACATCAGCAAATATAGCTATCCACATATTTGCGATACCAAGCGCACCGAGAAGTAAACAAAGCACCTTCACTCCTATCGCGAATATGATGTTCTCATATACGATGCACATGCATTTTCTCGATATCTTTATCGCCTTGGATATCTTTAAGGGATCGTCATCCATAAGGACAACATCCGCTGCCTCTATGGCGGCATCCGATCCGAGCGCCCCCATGGCGATACCTATGTCAGCTCTTGAAAGGACCGGCGCATCGTTTATCCCGTCTCCGACAAATACCAGCTTTTCGCCGTTCCTGTTTTCCCCGATCAGCTCCTCAACTTTATCCACCTTATCTCCGGGAAGAAGCTCGCTGTAAAACTCATTTACCCCAAGCTCATCCGCAACCTTTCCGGCAGTATTCTTCCTGTCGCCGGTCAGCATTACAAGCCGCGATATACCGTTATCACGCAGTTCCTTCATGGCTCTTACGGAATTGGGCTTTAACTGATCGGCTATGACTATATGCCCCATATATTCTCCGTCTATCGCCATATGCACGATCGTTCCCGGACTGTGGCAGTCTTTAGCTTCGATCCCGAGATGTTCCATGAGCTTTATGTTTCCGGCTGCAACCTTTTTGTCATCCACCGATGCTATAACGCCCTTGCCGCTTATTTCCTCGATCTGACCTATCCTTGACTGATCGATGCTCTTTCCGTATGCACGCAGAAGGCTTTTGCTTATCGGATGCGATGAATGACTCTCTGCGAGAGCTGCGTATTCTATCAGCTTCTCATCTTCCATCTTTCCGTGATGTATCGCATCCACTTCAAATACACCGAGTGTCATCGTACCTGTCTTATCAAAGACTACGGTACCCGTCTTCGAAAGAGCCTCTAAATAGTTGGATCCCTTTATAAGCACTCCTGCTTTGCCCGCTCCTCCGATCCCTGCAAAGAAAGTCAGCGGGATGCTGATGACAAGCGCACAGGGACAGCTTATTACGAGGAATGTAAGAGCTCTGTATATCCATACTCCCCAGTCTCCGGACGCATGAAGTATCAGCAGATTTATCACCGGCGGAATGATCGCAAGCATAAGCGCTCCGATGCAGACCGCGGGGGTATAGTACCTGGCAAACTTACTGATGAAATCCTCGGATCTTGATTTCCTTGAGCTTGCGTTTTCCACAAGATCGAGCACCTTGGAAGCTGTCGATTCCCCGAACTCTCTGGTCGTACGGACTTTTATAAGGGATGATGCATTTATGCATCCGCTTATGACTTCATCACCGATACCGGCTTCTCTGGGAATACTCTCCCCGGTAAGAGCTGCCGTATCGAGAGTCGTCGTTCCGAATGTTATCACACCGTCAATCGGGATCTTCTCGCCCGGATTTACGATGATCTCGGTACCGATCATAACTTCATCGGGATCTACTTTTTCCATTGTCCCGTCCTTTTCCACATTGGCATAGTCGGGACGGATATCCATGAGCTCGCTTATGTTCTTTCTGCTCTTTCCGACGGCGTAACTCTGGAAAAGCTCTCCGATCTGATAGAACAGCATAACGGCAACTCCCTCGGTATACTCACCGAGCGCAATGGCTCCTACGGTGGCTACCGCCATCAGGAAATTCTCATCAAAGACCTGTTTGTTAAGGATACCTTTAAATGCTTTTTTTAAGATATCATATCCTATGACCAAATAGGGTATCATGAACAAGGCCAGCCTTATCCATCCCGTAACGGGGATGAGCAAAAAGACCAGCATGAGCACAGCCGCCACTATTATCCTTATCAAAACCTTTTTCTGTTTCTTATTCATTTTTACCCTTCTTTACTCAAGTCACGATTCTATAGAAATATCTCGCAATCGTCTTCAACTTTTTTGCAATTCTTAAGAACATCCTGCATTACGTTTCCGGGCTCAGCCCCGTCCTCGAATTCAACTATCATCTTAAGTGCCATGAAGTTGACCGTAGCATCCTTTACTCCTGCCGTTTCCTTAGCTGCCTGCTCCATCTTGTTGGCACAGTTTGCACAATCCACATCGATCTTGTATGTCTTTTTCATAATGCTTCCTTTCCCCCTGCGGGCTTATGTTTTATCATTTTATCATATGAGCAATCATTCATATGTATGTTATAATTATACACCTCCCGACTTATATGTCAAGAGGTGTATTTGATCTTTTTTTTATTTATACATTTTCTTCTTCATCGTCATTGTTATCGTCTTCTTTTTTGTCGTCTTTCTCTTCTTCGTCCTTCTTATCTTCTTTAACAGGTTCGGCAACATCTTCGCTGACCGTTTCCTGCTCTTTTACAGCCTCGGAAGGATCCGCTAGGGGCTTAGTGGTAACATCACCCTGTGCCCCGCATGCACATAAGCAGAATGCGATCATAAGTACAAGGATTATTGTGGTTTTTCCTTTAAATATTTTCATCTTGTCGACTTTCGTTTATGATAATGTCTTTATGTCATGATAACGTCTGTAAATCGACGGTTTTTAACAACAAAACTGATCTGTTCACCACCTATTAATTTACTAAAAAACAGAGTGTTAGTCAAACTTTCGTGGCATTTGAGGGGCGTGCTCGGGCAAGTTTCAAGGTCGATCTGCCTTCGCAAAAAAATAAACCCGCAGGCCTATCACCTGCGGTATCGTCCTATATCTTTGAATCTCCTATCAGAACCTCACATCTCCCTTAAGAGCACTCCTTAAAAGCTCAGGATGTTCATCATAATACCTGGTCTTGTCTTTGACCATCCTTTCATATGCGAATCTGAATACACGATGTATTTCCTTTCCGTCTCCGGCTACGCTTCCTCCTGCCGAAAAAGAAACCCTGGGGTTAGCCTTGCCCAGATCCCTGATGGCCTCTACCATCCTGCCTATCTCATCTTCGCTCACTCCGGTCAGGATGATGGAAAACTCATCCCCTCCGGCCCTGAAGATCTGTTCTTCGTCAAACAGGCTCTTTAATGCTTCGGCACTTTCCTTTAACAATATATCTCCGGCTGTATGGCCGCTCTGATCATTGAGTTTTTTGATGCCGTTCACATCCGCAAATATCACGCCTACGGACTGACCTTTTGCAACCTTTCTCCTGAAAAGATCGGACACATAATTGTTCATTTCGTTCCTGTTCATAACACCCGTGAGCAGGTCTCTGGTACTTGAGATCTTAAGACTGTCTATGAGCAGATAATTTCCTATCTCGGATCCGAGAACAAAAGTTGTAAGTTCGAGCGTCTCTTTTATCTTAACCGCATTATCGGCATTAAAATTGATCGCCCACATATAACCAAGCAGCCTGTTTCCGGATTTTAACGGAAAAAGAACTATGTTCTCCCCTCCCGCCGAAATAAGAGATTCATACCAGACCGGATTTTTTTCTTTTACATACGCCCTGTCCGAGTCGTTTTTCATGATGATACAGTTGCTTCCTCCGATGGTATCCTCCCAGCTTTTGGCTATATCATAAAATTCTCTGTTAAGATATGTTCCCATAGGAAGAAGATCGGTATTGTCGGAGAATGCCTCACCAAGGACTTCACACTGCATATTATAATCATCTATAAGGAGTATGCAGCAATGCTCGGCCTCGCAGAGGTCACGAACTCCTTCTATGACTTTCTTCATGGCGGCTCTGAAATCGGTTGCTCCCCTTAAAAGAAGACATGTCTCAAGGACTCTGGATGCCGTCTCTGCGGAGAAATTTGACAAATTACCCGGATCGGCAGAAAAATTGATCTCCATCATGTAAAGGCAATATGAGATATTCTCATCTCCTCCCTCAACAGGAATAAAACTCATATTAAACCATACAGGGATCCTCTCCGGATTGACATAGGAATGAAGACATTTTTTCTCAACCGCAGCCTGATAACAGTATTCTTCAAAATTAAGATCTCTTGTAAGATATCTGGTATATTCCGAATCGGGGATAAATTTATCGGTGAGCATTTCTGCTCCCGGAGCGGGATGCTCTATGGAATCGATGTATTTTTGATTTCCGGTGACAATACGGTATATCGGGCTTTCATCGCCCTTTGGTATCTCAACCGAAACAACACATGTTGCAGCATACATTCCGTCAACTATCGCCTGAAGATCCATAATATCACCTTTCTGTAAGTCCTTCTGATAAGTCGGTGTTTAATAATTCTTCATAAAAATTATAGCATAATAATTCTTTTCGTGACAAGGCACGAATTCACTGCTCTTTAAGCTCCTTAAGTACTGAAACCGCAAAAGGGAGTGTGATAAAAAAAGTCAGGACATCCGCCACTGTCTGAGTGATCTCCACACCGGTAAGTCCAAAGATCCTCGGAAGGATGAGTATCACAGGTATAAAGCATATACCGTTCCTGCAGGATGAAGTGATCGATGCCTTAACGCCTTTACCTATGGACTGGAGAGTCATGTTTGTGATTATGAGCATCGCGTTTAAAGGAAGTACGACAGCCTGGCAGCGAAGCGCGATCTTTCCCACTGCAACGACCTGTTCATCGTCCCTGAAGAAATGTATAACGTCAGGCGCAAATATAAAAAATATGACCGCAAGAACGCTCAGGAAGATCGTTCCGTACTTCACGCAGAACCAGTATCCCTCATGAACTCTCTTCTTTCTCTCAGCTCCGTAATTAAAAGAGCATACCGGCTGATATCCCTGTCCGAACCCGAGCAGAGCAGATATAAGGAGCATCATCACCCTTGTCGTAATGCTCATTCCGGCAATGGCAGGATCACCTCCAAACTCTCCTGCCGCCCTGTTTAAGAGCATGGTCGATACGGCCGCAAGCCCTTGTCTGAAAAGGGACGGGATGCCGCCGTTAATGACCTGTCCTATATAATACCCGTTAATGCGGACATTTTTAATACTAAGTCGGATATTTTCTCCTCGGGTGCTCCCGAATAAAAGCACAAAGAAACTCGTGATCTGTCCGGTGATCGTAGCTATAGCGGCGCCGCGTACTCCAAGCCCCAGTGCAAGTATCAGGATGGGATCTAAGATCACGTTCATAAGAGCTCCGCAAAGGAGCCCCGCCATCGCATATACCGCGCTTCCCTGGAACCTGAGCTGGTTGTTTATGACAAACTGGCACATCATAAAAGGTGCGCCGATAAGTATGATCTGCGCATATTGGCCCGTCATGGCCACCGTATTTGCGGAAACATCATCAGAGACCAGTATATTTACAACTGTATTTATGAATACATTTCCCAAAACGGCGAGGACGGTACCGGTGATGAGCGCCATTGCAAATCCCGACGACGCCATTTCATCGGCTTCTTTTATCTCTCCGGCGCCCAGTTTCCTGGAAAGGAAATTTCCCGATCCGTGGCCGAACATGAATCCGAATGCCTGGATCACGGCCATCATCGGAAATACTATGCCGACTGCTGCCGTGGCCTGCGTTGCATTCTCCGGTATCTGTCCGACAAAATAAGTGTCGGCCATATTGTACAGCGCGGTCACCAGCATGGATATTATGGTCGGTATCGCAAGCTTTATTATAAGAGTGGGGACCGGTGTTTCGGTCATCATGGTAAAGCGGTCAGGTTTCCCTGTTGATGTCATAAGATGTACTCCATATAAGTCTTTTGAGGTCTAAGCCCCATCTTCTCGTAAAAGTGCCTTGCGCGATCATTACCCTCCCATACATTAAGAGTTATCTCGTAACAGCCCCGCTCCTTTGCCCTTTCTTTCACGTATTCGTAAAGAGCTTTTGCAACCCCTCTGCCTTTTTCTCTTTCATCAACGCAAAGATCATCAATATACATGTATTTAAACTGTCTTAAAACAGCTGTGTCAGGCTGATCTTTAAACGCACAGAAACAATAGCCCAAAAGCTTCCCTTTTTCATCAAACGCTCCGTAAACGGGAGTGTCATCATCGGCTATGAGTACTTTCAGTTCTTCCCTGTTATACTTGGTCGTACCATGCACAAAGATGTCCGGCCTTATATCGGCATGAACCTTTAGCACCTGCTCCAGAAGATCCAATATACCGTCAATGTCTCTTTCTTCGGTCCTTCGTAACTCCATTTCATACCTCATCTTTTAATGACATCACATAAACCTGACAGGGATTGGCTTCATCCCACAGATCCGGAAATACCTCAAATTCCTTAAAGCCGACCGC
>DMCJ01000223.1 GCA_003446735.1 Lachnospiraceae bacterium
TGGGTATGATGATGCTGCCGCCGACCACGATCTCCATGCCGTTTAAGATCCTTCTCTTCGTTCTTGCCGACGGATGGAATCTGGTCATTGTCAACCTTGTTAAGACTTTTTATTAAGTAGGGAGAAAAAATGTCTGTCGATTATGTTCTTCAAATATCAAACAGGGCACTTTTTACCGTAATCGAGACGGCCGCGCCGATCCTCCTTGTATCTATGGTGATCGGTCTTATCGTCAGCATTTTCCAGACCGTAACATCCATTCAGGAGCAGACGCTTACCTTTGTTCCGAAGATAATCGCCGTTTTCCTTACGCTTATACTTGCGGGATCATGGATGCTTAACAATATGAGTTCCCTCATGGAAGAACTCTGGTCTGATTTTTCGATCTATATAAGGTGATAATGTGATAGATTATTCCTTTTCCATGTATGAGCTTGAATACTGGCTCCTTATAGTAGTCCGTGTTACGAGCTTTATCTTCAGGGCTCCGTTTTTTTCGATGGCCAATACTCCAAGGCGTGTAAAGGTCGCCCTCGGTATATTCATGGCATCCTTACTCTATCTTGCCATGTATCCCCATGTCAGGGTCGAATATACCGGAGTAATCGAATACGGGATCCTCGTTTTAAAAGAAGCCATGACCGGACTTATGATGGGCGTTGCGGCTTCAGTATGTACGTCCATTACTTTCTTTGCGGGAAGAATGGTGGATATGCAGATCGGTCTTGCGATGGCCAGTGAATACGACCCCACGACAAGAGAGCAGACCAGTGTCACGGGTATGATGTATAACTACCTTATAATGCTCGTTTTACTGGTCACGAATTTTCATCATTATCTTATAAGAGCTTTAAAGGAAAGTTACGAGCTCATCCCCGTTACCGGAGCGGTATTTCATTCCGATAAGGTGGTAAGCACGATGGCCAGGTTCATGGCCGATTATATAAATCTCGGATTTCAGCTTGCGCTCCCGATATTTGCCGTTATCCTCATAACGAACTGTATCCTCGGTATAATGGCAAAAGTAGCGCCCCAGATGAACATGTTCGCCGTTGGTATGCAGATAAAGCTCTTAATAGGCCTTGGCGCTATGTTCCTTACCATAGGATTATTGCCTTATATGGCGGATATCATAAATAATGAGATGCATTTTATCGTTGCAAGGATGGTGGAGGCCATGATGCCATGATCAGATATGATCTTCAGTTCTTTGCAAAGGAAGGTCCCGGCGGAGAGAAGACCGAGGAGCCTACCAGTAAAAAATTAGATGATGCCAGAAAAGAAGGTCAGGTTGCCAAGAGCAAGGAAGTGGCAAATACCCTGATACTTCTTGCAATGTTCCTTATACTCAAGTTTTTCTCGGGTTTTTTCGGCGGTCAGTTCATGTATGTATTCGAATTTGTATATGAAAAGATCCCCGAGCTAATAAAGATGGAAAACGGCTATGTCCCGGTCGTGAGCATATATTCGCTCATAACCCAGATAATGCTGAGGATATTAATCCTTATCGCACCTTTCCTTATTATCGGTTTTCTGGTCGCTTTTATATCCGATTACATCCAGATCCCCTGGAAGGTTACGGCCAAGCCGATGCAGCCGAAATTAAGCAAGATAAACCCCTTAAACGGTTTTAAAAGGATATTTTCCGTTAATTCCTTAATGGAGCTTTTAAAATCCATCTTAAAGATAGGACTTATCGCATGGGTTGCCTACGGAACCATAAAAGATAATTTCGATCTTATATATCTCTTATTTAACATGCCCTTATGGCAGGGGATCATAGCTTCCGGGAACTTAGCCATTGATTTCGGAATAAAATGTTCGGTCATATATGCGGTCGTAGCCGCGATAGATTTTATCTATCAGAAGCGTAAATTCCATAATGATCAGAAGATGACCAAACAGGAAGTAAAAGATGAGTTCAAACAGGCAGAAGGAGATCCCCAGGTAAAGGGTAAGATCAAGCAGAAGATGATGGAAGTTTCAAGGCGCCGTATGATGCAGGCGGTCCCCGAAGCCGATGTCGTCATCACGAACCCGACCCACTTTGCCGTAGCGATAAAATATGATAAAGAAGTGGCCGAGGCTCCGGTCGTAGTTGCCAAAGGAGCCGATTATCTGGCTTCGAAGATAAAAGAGACCGCTAAAGACAACGATGTCGAGATAGTTGAAAACAAACCGCTTGCCCGTATGCTCTATTACAATGTAGAGCTTGACGAGGAGATACCTCCGGAGCTTTATACGGCGGTGGCTGAGATCATAGCTTACGTATACCACCTTAAAGGTAAGGTATAAAAGTAAAGTGTAAAGATAAAGTTTAAAGAGGAAGTATAAAAGGAAGGAGGAAGGACATGCCTCAGGTAAAAAAGGCGGATCTGGGCGTTGCAGGATATCTTCTTGCGGCGATCATAATGCTCATCGTCCCTATTCCATCCGGCCTTTTGGATGTACTTCTGGCGATAAACATCGCAGTGGCTTTCACGATCATGTTCAGAGCGATGTTTGCGACCGAAGTGCTTGATATGTCATTCTTCCCCACTATGCTCTTATTTACGACCATATTCAGGATATCGCTTAACGTATCCTCCACAAGGCTCATCCTTACGACGGGACAGCCCGGAAACGTGGTTGAGACCTTCGGAAATTTCGTGGGCGGCGGCGACCTTATCATGGGTACCATCGTCTTTATAATACTTATCATCATCCAGTTCATGGTCATAAACAAAGGTTCCGAACGTGTGGCTGAAGTTCAGGCGAGATTCACGCTTGATGCCATGCCCGGTAAGCAGATGGC
>DMCJ01000154.1 GCA_003446735.1 Lachnospiraceae bacterium
GAGCTACCTCGCCATATTTGGGAACGCGCTGCGTTCCCGATGGGACCTATAGGGCTCGAACCTATGACCCTCTGCTTGTAAGGCAGATGCTCTCCCGGCTGAGCTAAGATCCCATTTGAGTACCTTTCGCAAGGCACTCAATCAGTATATACTGATTTATCATTATTTGTCAAGATATTAATTACGTAATTAAGCTATCTTATCTTTTGCGATCTTTGCAAGATCTGCAAAGCCCTCTGCATCATTTACTGCCATCTCTGCGAGCATCTTACGGTTGATGTCGATCTCTGCGAGCTTAAGGCCGTACATGAATCTGCTGTAGCTTAAGCCGTTAAGTCTTGCTGCTGCGTTGATACGAGCGATCCAGAGCTGTCTCATCTGACGCTTTCTCTGCTTACGGCCCGCATATGCACTTGCAAGTGCTCTCATAACGGACTGCTTTGCTACTCTGTACTGTTTGCTCCTGGCGCCTCTGTAGCCCTTAGCTAACTTTAAAACGCGATTATGCTTTTTCTTGGCATTAACGCCACCTTTTATTCTTGCCATTACAATTTCCTCCTAATATATCAGATGTAGGGAAGAATCTTCTTCATGTTCTTCTCGTTGGTAGCATCCGTCATAGCGGGCTTCCTTAAGTTTCTCTTCGTCTTAGCACTCTTCTTAGTAAGAATGTGGCGCTTGTAAGCCTTATTTCTTTTAAGCTTTCCCGATCCCGTTACTTTAAAACGCTTAGCAGCGGATCTGTTTGTCTTCATCTTTGGCATTTTTCAATCCTCCTGAATCTAATTTCAAACCGATATCATTTCTTACCGGTAAGTACCATTGTCATTGTCCTGCCTTCTACCTTGGCCTCTTTTTCGATAACCGCGATATCCGAAAGGTTCTCGGCAAAATCGTCTAATATGTGCTTGCTGCTCGCCATGTGTGCCATCTCGCGACCACGGAAGCGAAGCGTTACCTTTACCTTGTCACCTTTTCCGATAAACTTCTTGGCAGCATTCATCTTGGTGTTTAAGTCATTGGAGTCAATATTGGGAGATAAGCGGATCTCTTTTATCTCGATGGTGCGCTGTTTCTTGCGGGCTTCCTTTTCCCTTCGCATCTGCTCATAGCGGAACTTTCCGTAGTCCACTATCTTAACTACCGGGGGCTTAGCCGTAGGAGCGATCTTAACAAGATCGAGCCCTGCTTCATCAGCTAACTTAAGAGCTTCCTTCGAAGACATGATGCCTAACTGCTCACCGTCTTCTCCAACTACACGAACTTCCTTGTCCCTGATCTGATCATTGATCATAAAATCATTGTTGTTAATAACTATCCACCTCCAAGACTTACATACAAATACACAACTATTTCTTACGCATCCTTACGCTGACATGTGCATAAAAAAACGGACACATAAGTATCCGCACAAACCATCTTAACACACTTCGCATAACGAAGCGGAAAAATATAGGTAACACCTGCTGACGATGTCGCAGGGTGAGGGCGGATACCCTTCTTGCAAGAAATAAAATAACATAAGCCAAATGTTCTGTCAATAAAAAAATAAAATCTTTTCGATTATTTATATTTACATATGTACCTTTATAAAATGATCAAAGCGCGGTAAACAGATAGCTATTGAACCATATCGTGGAGTGTTGATAATCCCCTTTTTCTTTAATCTGTCTCTATACACGGAAAATTTCTCCGTCGACATATCAAGAGCTTTTCTTATAGATGTAACGTCTTCTTCTCTGCTTTCAGCCATATACTTTAACACCTTCTGATCGATATCTGACAACTCCGACCATATCTTGTCATAAGAATATTCCTCCAAATACTGATCATACTCAGGAAGGATCTCATCAATGTCAGATCCCGGATTTCCCCACAGCAAATATCCGAGTACCTGAAAAGCATATGAATAGCCCTTTGTAAGCTTTGCCATCTCCATCGCTTTCTCAGACGTTATTCCGAAAACCTTTTGGTAGTGCGCTATTATAGACGTATAATTCAGGGGCTCCAGCATTATCTTTGGAGCTCGGTACATAAAAGTCATTGATTTATCATTCTGTAGCTTATATATATTATCGTATAATCCTGTCATAATAAGGAATACCGGATAGTTTTTCCTTATATATATCTGATATGCTGAGGCAAACGTTTTCATGTTCTGGTTATTACTTGCTTCATCAACTGTGATCAGAACTTTTTTCCCGGCCTTTCTAATATACTTAAACATATAGTCCACAGCCACTTCAGCATCTGTTACAGGTGCTGAATTCTCAATTCTCACACCCAGACCTAATGCGGAAAAATCCAGTTTGGCTTCTAAAAAAAGAGGCCTTAGGTCCGGTATAGCATATAACGACGCAGCAAGATGAGTAAGCATATCTCTTTCGGGATTCAACTCAATTATGATCCATTCATTCTCCTTTTGAAGCGATTCGGAAATAGACGTCATCATCACGGTTTTCCCGGAACCTCGTACCCCGGTCAGAATATACACCATACTAGACGGATGTTCCGATCTAAATGTATTTATAACCTGGTTAGTCTGAGATATACGGGAAATAAACTGTTCAGGCTTGATTCCAAATGAAATATTAAATGGATTATCCATCAATACATCTCCTTTATATCTTTTTATATCTTCATTTCCTCTTTTATATCCTTTTATATCTTCAGGAACAGTTTATATCCTTTTATATCTCGTGTCAAGAAATCTCACATTATTCTTAAACAAAAAACCTTTTTGATCTACTCAAAAAGGCCGCTTACGCGATGGCAGGATGCCCGGATCCACGTTTCCCCCCGTTTAACGGGCATGCCCACCACCAAATAAATCCCTTCATTCGATTTTATGTTAACATAATATTTTAATTATGTAAACGCACCACCGGTGTGTTTTTCGACAGCTCCGCAGGCACATTAAGCCCGGTCATTTTTAAGAAGTTGCCGCAGTAAGTCGTATAATTCGGATACGTTTCCGGGTATAAACGCTTTATCCCCCTTATCATATAAAAGAAGGCTTTCGATCGAGCCAAGCTTTGAGCCGATGACGGGAGTTCCCAAAAGGTGAGCTTCGTTTATTACCATAGGATAGCCCTCATACCAGAGAGAAGGTACGATAAGGGCCTTCGCATATTTTGTATAGTTCAGACTCTCCCATTGGGGTACGCTCCCCAAAAACTTCACTCGCTCCATGCCGTGCTTCTCTACATATTTTCTGCCTTCCTCTTCAAGGGCACCTTCGCCAACGATCACTAAATATGGTATTGAAGCTTTTCCATTCTCCGGCGTCGGGTCGGAATGAGACTTGCCGGCATCTGCCATGAGCTTTTTGTAAGCCTCAAGAAGTACCATCAGCCCCTTCTCTTTCGTCAGTCTGCCGACATAGAGAAAATAAGGTTTGTCAAACAGCGGTCTGTCAAGCTTATCCTTATTTTCCTTTATGACCATACTGCAGTCATTTCCGCGCACGGAAACATTTGACGGCCTTACATCGCTACGGCAAAGGATCTTTTCCTTCATGAAGTCATTCAGCATGCTGAGTTTTACACGCTTAAAAGTCCCGAGTTTTTTATATAAAGAAAGATTTACGACCATTATAAGAGTTTCCGAGAAAGATCCTCTGTAGCATTTATGTTTTAACGCGCAGGAAAAACCGTGATCGATACATTCCTCGCACACACCGCACTCCGGCCTGTAAAGCGTCCCTGCCGGACATAAGAGCCTGTAGTTATGAACTCTCAGCGTGACAGGCACATGGCACAAAAAGCATGCATAAAAGACCGAAGGGCTTATCATGAGCCAGGTATTATGCACATAGACTCTGTCTATCTTATTTTCCTTTATAAGTCTGTAAACATCCCTGAAGCTGCGGATGGAAAAAACAGCATTAAACGGCAAAAGGAGCTTAGCCACAAGCCCCATTTTGTCAATTTCTGCATTATCTCTTTTATAAATATACACATTATTCCCTTTGCTTTTTAAGAAGGCGACGTCGTTCGCAAACGAAACGTCCTCGCCTCCCCTTATCCTGTAGGAATTATGTATGAGAAGAATGTTTTTCACTAAACGTTTATCTCCGCTTTAAGACCTATAAGGTCACCGTTTTTCTCAAGCATGGGACCTACGACATTGCCGAGGAAGTTTTCTACCTGTCGAACGCTTCTGCCCACATATTTCGCGGGATCCATGGATGCCTCAAGCTCCTCACGGGTCTTTCCGAAATCAGGATCGGCTGCGATAAGATCGAGAAGATTGTTATCAAGGCCCTTCTTTTTAACATTTGCCCCGGCTTCCATGGAGAGCACTCTGATCTTCTCGTGGAGTTCCTGTCTGTTTCCGCCGTCCTTTACACAATCCATCATGATATTCTCGGTAGCCATAAAAGGAAGCTCCGCGCGGATGTGCTTGTCTATTACCTTATCATTTACCACAAGTCCGTCGGCCACGTTTAAACAGAGATCAAGGATTCCGTCGATCGCAAGGAAGCCCTCGGGGATCGATAATCTCTTATTTGCCGAATCATCAAGAGTCCTTTCAAACCACT
>DMCJ01000147.1:0-1667 GCA_003446735.1 Lachnospiraceae bacterium
TGGATCGAGATCTTAGGCTGCGGTATGGTGCACCCCAGAGTGCTTAAGATGAGCGGAATAGACCCCGAGGAATATACCGGATTTGCTTTCGGTGTAGGTCTTGAGCGTATCGCGCTCCTTAAGTATGAGATCGATGACATGCGTTTACTTTATGAGAACGATGATCGTTTCTTAAAGCAGTTCTAGGGAGGAAGAAAGATGAATACAGCATTATCATGGATAAAAGCATATGTTCCGAAGCTTGAATGCACGGATCAGGAATATTTTGATAAGATGACCCTTACCGGTACAAAGGTAGAGGGATATGAGAGACTTGATAAAAACCTTGAGAAGATCGTTGTTGGTGAGATCTTAAAGATCGAAAAGCATCCCGATGCCGATAAGCTCATCGTATGTCAGGTAGACGTAGGTGATAGTAAGATACAGATCGTTACCGGCGCTCCCAACGTTAAAGAGGGAGATAAGGTACCTGTAGTTCTTGACGGCGGAAGAGTTGCCGCAAGTGCTCATGATGACGGTCCCGGTCCCGAGAACGGTATTAAGATCAAAGCCGGAAAGCTCCGTGGAGTAGAGTCCTTTGGTATGATGTGCTCTATTGACGAGCTTGGTTCTTCAACAGAGTTTTATCCCGATGCGGATCCCGACGGTATCTACATCCTTCCGAAGGATGCTAAGGTCGGAGCCGATGCGATCGAGCTTCTGGGCCTTCACGATACGGTATTTGAATATGAGATAACATCAAACAGGGTTGACTGCTACAGCGTTCTTGGTATCGCAAGAGAAGCAGCGGTAACATTCGGAAAGGAATTCGTTCCTCCCGTTGTTTCGGTAAAAGGAAATAATGAAAATGTTAATGATTATGTGGCAGTAAGAGTTGAAGCTCCCGATCTTTGCCCGAGATACTGCGCGAGAGTCGTAAAGAACATAAAGCTAGGCCCTTCGCCCGCATGGATGCAGAGACGTCTTGCCGCAAGCGGTATAAGACCGATCAACAACCTGGTTGACATAACTAATTATGTGATGGAAGAATACGGCCAGCCCATGCACGCATTTGATTATGATCTTATAAAGGATCATAAGATAATCGTTAAGAGGGCAAATGACGGAGATGAGTTTACAACTCTTGACGGTCAGGTAAGAAAGCTTGACAAAGACGTGCTTATGATATGCGACGCTGAAAAGCAGATCGGTATCGCAGGTATCATGGGCGGTGAGAACAGTAAGATCACCGATGATGTTAAGACCATGGTATTTGAGGCAGCCGTATTTGACGGAACAAATATCAGAAAGAGTGCTAAGAGGATCGGACTTCGTACCGATGCTTCCGGAAAGTTTGAAAAGGGTATCGATATCAGAAATCCTTTAGAGGCTATAAACAGAGCCTGCCAGCTTATTGAGGCGCTTGGCGCCGGTGAAGTAGTTGGCGGAGTCATCGATGTTCATGAGCCCATTCCCGCATTAAGGGAGATACCTTTCGAGCCTGATTATTACAATTCACTCTTAGGTACGAATATCTCAAGTGACGAGATGTTAAATATCTTAAGACAGCTCGAGATAACCTACAATAAGGATCTTAATAAGCTTGTGATCCCTTCATTCAGGCAGGACCTTGTCGGCAAAGCCGATATCGCCGAGGAAGTAGCCAGATTCTACGGATATGACAAGAT
>DMCJ01000147.1:1784-4076 GCA_003446735.1 Lachnospiraceae bacterium
GCAAGGAAGATCGCAGAATACAACGGCTTCTCCCAGGGCATGTGCTATTCATTCGAAAGCCCGAAGGTATTTGATAAGCTCTTACTTGCACCTGATGCGCCCGAGAGAGCAGCGATCACGATCGCTAATCCTTTAGGTGAGGATTTCTCTATCATGAGGACCCTTCCCTTAAACGGAATGCTTACAAGCCTTGCTACAAACTATAACAGAAGAAATAAAAACGTTCGTTTATATGAGCTTGGTAACGTTTATATCGCTAAGGAGCTTCCGCTTACGGAACTTCCCGATGAGAGGATGCAGTTTACTTTAGGCTTCTACGGAGAAGGCGATTTCTTTACCTTAAAGGGCGTTGTGGAAGAGTTCTTTAATGCAGTCGGATTAAGAGGTGATATCACTTATGATCCCGATAACAAAAGGCCTTATCTCCATCCCGGCAGACAGGCTGAGATAATCTACGACGGAAAGAAGCTCGGTTATCTCGGTGAGGTTCACCCCGAGGTTCTGATGAACTACGATATAAATGCCAATAACAGGACATATGTCGCTGTTATCGACATGCCCGAGGTTATGCCGCTTACCACATTTGATGTTAAATATCAGGGCATCGCAAAATTCCCTGCGGTAAAGAGAGACTTATCAATGGTAGTTCCTAAGGCCGTACTTGCGGGAGAGATCGAAGCTCTTATCAAAAAGAGAGGCGGAAAGATATTAGAGGAGATCGATCTTTTCGATATATATGAAGGAGATCAGATCGAAGAAGGTTATAAGTCACTTGCTTATTCGATCGTATTCCGTGCTAAGGATAAGACGCTTGATGAAAATGATATCAATTCCGCTATGAATAAGATATTAAACGGACTTGAGGGACTTGGCATCAAATTAAGAGGATAATGAAGACATCTGATTTTTATTATGATCTTCCGAAGGAGCTCATTGCCCAGGATCCGCTTACGGACCGCTCATCATCAAGGCTGTTGGTGCTTGATAAGGAAGACGGAAACATTTCGCATAAGATATTTAAAGACATCGGGGCGTATCTTCGCCCCGGTGATTGTTTAGTGTTCAATGATACCAGGGTAATTCCCGCAAGGCTCCTTGGCGTAAAGGAGGATACCGGCGCTGCAGTCGAGATCCTTTTACTTAAGCGCCGTGAAAACGATATATGGGAGTGCCTTGTCCGTCCCGGTAAGAAGCTTAGGGTCGGAGCAAAGGTTGTTTTCGGTAAGAAGGCTGAAGAAAAAAGTGATCATCCGCTTTCATGTCAGATAGTTGATGTCCTTCCCGACGGAAACAGATTAGTTAAGTTTACCTACGAAGGCATATTTGAAGAAGTATTAGATGCACTTGGAGAAATGCCTCTTCCTCCCTATATCACCCATAAGCTTCCAAGAGAGAACAGGGAACGTTATCAGACCGTTTATGCAAAATACGAAGGCTCTGCGGCGGCTCCCACGGCAGGACTTCATTTTACAAAAGAGCTCATAAAAGAGATAGAAGATATGGGCGTTAAAACCGCCTATGTGACTCTGCATGTCGGCCTCGGGACTTTCAGACCGGTAAAAGTAGATGATGTAAAAGATCATCATATGCATACGGAATATTGCAGGATAGATGAAAAGACTGCCGAAATCATAAATGAAACAAGGAAAAGCGGCGGCAGGATAATATGCGTCGGGACTACGAGTGTTCGGACCCTTGAGAGCATGACCGATGAGAACGGTGTAACTAAGGCCGGAGATATGGATACGGATATATTTATCTATCCGGGTTATAAATTTAAAGCAGTAGACGGACTTATCACCAATTTCCATCTCCCGGAATCCACGCTTTTGATGCTGGTTTCCGCTTTTGCAGGGAAAGAAAAGATATTTGCGGCCTATGAAGAGGCTGTAAGAGAGCGTTACAGATTTTTCTCATTCGGAGATGCGATGCTCATTATCTGAGGAAACTTTTAAGATCCTTTTTTCAGATCTTTTTCGGAGATCTTATAGATACGTTTGGAGATCTCGACGGAAGAATATATCTCGGCATATCTGCTGCCCGATAATCCTTCGATATAATTTGCGGCATAGTTTTTATCTATGCCGTTTTTCTTTAATACATCAACGGCTTTATTATAGGCGATCGCGGCTTCGATCGCGGTTTTGTATATGCCTATCCTGTAATTGCCTACAACGTGGATCCTTGACAGATAGGAGACTAAACCGTTTTCGTTAATAACCCGCACGCCGGTATATGGATTTACGCATACGACATTCTCGTATCGAAGATCATTTTTATCCCCGTTCTTAA
>DMCJ01000198.1 GCA_003446735.1 Lachnospiraceae bacterium
GGCGGCCCTGGAATGAGAGAGATGTTAAATCCCACATCCGCCATAGCCGGAATGGGACTTGGATCAAGTGTTGCTCTTATAACCGACGGAAGATTCTCGGGAGCAAGCCGCGGTGCATCCATAGGTCATGTATCCCCCGAAGCAGCCGTAGGCGGTCCCATTGCTCTTGTTAAGGAAGGTGATATCATAAGCATCGATATCCCCAATAACTCCCTTAACTTAAAGGTTTCCGACGAGGAACTTGCAAAGCGCAGGGCTGAATGGCAGCCCAGAGAGCCCAAGGTCACAACGGGTTATCTTGCAAGATATGCAAAGATGGTAACAAGCGGTAATAAAGGTGCGATACTCGAATTTTGATTATGGAGATATAAAATGAAATTAACCGGTTCGGAAATAGTAATAGAATGCTTAAAGGAGCAGGGGGTAGATACGGTCTTTGGTTATCCCGGAGGTACTATCCTTAATATCTACGATGCCCTTTACAAACATCAGGATGAGATAAGGCATATCTTAACAAGCCATGAGCAGGGAGCTGCACATGCTGCCGACGGATATGCCAGAGCAACGGGAAAGGTCGGCGTATGTATGGCAACAAGCGGCCCCGGAGCTACCAATCTCGTTACCGGTATCGCAACGGCTTATATGGATTCCGTTCCCCTTGTGGCTATAACCGCAAACGTTAACCTTCCGGCTCTCGGAAAGGATTCGTTCCAGGAGGTAGATATAGCCGGTGTTACGATGCCCATTACAAAGCACAGCTATATAGTTAAAGATGTAAATGTGCTTGCGGATACCTTAAGAAATGCTTTCCGTATCGCAAGAAGCGGCCGTCCCGGGCCTGTGCTCGTGGATATCACCAAGGACGTTACCGCCAATCATGCGGAATACGAGCGTATCGAGCCCGAAGGAGCAAAGAAAAGGAAACGATATACGGATGCCGATGTTCAGTGGGCAGCCGAGCTTATAAACAATGCAAAGAAGCCCTTTGTCTTTGTCGGCGGCGGCGCCGTTTTATCAGATGCATATAAGGAAGTGCGCGCTCTTGCCGATAAGATCGATGCTCCCGTATGCGATTCTCTTATGGGTAAAGGCGTTTTTGACGGGACAGATCCCCGTTATACCGGTATGCTCGGTATGCACGGTACCAAGGCATCAGACTTAGGCGTTTCCGAATGTGACTGCCTTATCGCTTTAGGTGTCAGATTCTCGGACCGTGTTATCGGTAATCCTTCGAAATTTGCCGAGAATGCAAAGATCATCCACATCGATATAGATGCTGCCGAGATAAATAAGAACATAAGGTCTGATGCGCCTGTTGTCGGTGATCTTAAAGAGGTACTTGAAAAGCTTCTTCCTCTTGTTAATGAAAACAAACATGAAGAGTGGATGGCGCATATCAATAAATACATTACAGACTATCCTTTAAAATACAGGACCGACAAGCTCACATGTCCTTATTTTATAGAAAAGCTCTATGAGGCTACAAAGGGCGATGCCATAATAACGACCGATGTCGGACAGCATCAGATGTGGGCAGCCCAGTTCTATAAATATAAGAATCCCAGGACATTTATCTCATCGGGCGGACTCGGCACGATGGGTTACGGACTCGGTGCTTCCATAGGAGCTAAAGTCGCAAAGCCCGATAAGACTGTTATTAACATCGCCGGAGACGGATGCTTCCGTATGAACATGCAGGAGCTTGCAACAGCATCCCGTTACAAAATAGGCATCATTGAAGTTGTTATAAATAACAGTGTTTTAGGTATGGTAAGACAATGGCAGACACTTTTTTATGACAAGAGATACTCCCAGACCGTTTTAAATGACAGCGTGGATTATTGCAAAGTAGCGGAAGCGCTGGGATGCAAGGCCATACTCGTAGATAGTATCGATGGCGTTGAAAAAGCCATAGGTGAAGCGTTAAGTGCGGATGGTCCCGTTCTTATAAATGTGGTTATAAATGAAGATGACAAGGTATTCCCCATGGTTCCTGCGGGAAAACCCATCGAAACGGTGTTTGACGAAGACGATCTTAATGAGGGATGATCGCCAAAGAGGGTAGTGAGGAGAAATGAAAAAGAAACTGTTAACGGTGCTTACGATCCTTATCTTAGCTCCGGTATGCCTGGCCATAATAGCTTATCTGGCTCTTGCATATCATTACAGAGGCAAGTTTTTAAGCGGGATCTCCATTAACAACGTTTATGCGGCCGAAAAGACTCCGGATGAAGTAAACGAGATCTTAAAAGGCAGATATTCAGAGAATGAAGATCTGACCTTAAAGGATAAGTACGATAAGGAATACAAGATCCCCTTATCCGATATCGATTTTGAATATGTCTACATCGATCAGTTAAATGCGATCGGAGATACTCAGAATCCGCTTTTATGGGGTGTGAATGCCATATCGGAAAACTCGGTATCCATAGACATAAAGCCTACCGGAAAATACAACAAGCAAAAGCTTGAAGATGCCTTGAACGAGATGGATCTTTTAAAGAACCAGGCGGATCCTAAGAACCTTCGGGTAGAGATCGTAAAGGGTAAAGACGGTTATGAACTGATCGATGATACCGATAATCTCCTTAATAAGGACAAAACGATCGAAGTTATCGAAAAAACATTGGATGAGGGCGATATATTCGTAGATCTTGTAGATTCAGACTGTTATGAAGAGATCGAGTATACGCAGGAGATGAGAGATACTCTTACTCTCTGGCACAAGCTCGAGAAGTTTACCGATTTTAAGATAACTACCAGATTCTACAATGAAGATGAGGTCATAGACGGCAAGGTCATGTACGATCTTATAGCTAAGGACGGAAATAAGATCGCAGTCGATGAATTCGGCAATCCTTATTTTGATGAAGAAGCCATAAAGACCTATGTCGAGAAGATGGCAAATAAATATGATTCCGTCGGTGGTCCCTGGTATTTCCAGCCGACAAAGGGCGGAATGATAAAGATCGAAAAAGGTACTTACGGATACAAGTTAAATCAGAATAAAGAGATCGAGGAATTAACGGGAGCGCTTGAAGCTCACGAAACGCTGACAAGAAGCCCCAATTACTCCCAGAAAGGCTGGGGAGATTCCACCGGAGATATAGGAAGCACTTATATAGAAGTGGATATTTCCGATCAGCATTTATATTATTACGTAAGCGGAAAGCTTGTTCTTGATTCCGATGTCGTGACCGGTAATCCAAACAGAGGGAACGGCACTCCGGAGAGAGTATGCTATGTATATTATAAGCAGCGTAACCGTACGCTCATAGGTCCCGATTATCAGTCCTTTGTATCATACTGGATGGCCGTATATAACAACATCGGTATCCACGATGCAAGCTGGAGAGGCAAATACGGCGGAGAGATCTATAAGTCAGCCGGTTCTCACGGCTGTATAAACACCCCGAGAGCCAAGGTATCAGAGCTCTATGATATGGTTGAGATCGGTACACCGGTCGTTATACATCAGTAAATAATTATTTTTAAATATATACAGGAGGATACACTAATGGCACGTGTATACAATTTTTCTGCAGGCCCCGCGGTTTTACCGGAGGAGGTATTAAAGGAAGCACAGGAGGAAATGCTTGATTATCGCGGATGCGGAATGAGCGTTATGGAAATGAGCCATCGCTCTAAGGTTTATGATCAGATCATAAAAGAAGCTGAAGCAGATCTTCGTACTTTAATGGGCATTCCCGATAATTACAAGGTGCTTTTCTTACAGGGCGGAGCAAGCCAGCAGTTTGCCATGATCCCCATGAACCTTATGAAGAATAAGAAGGCCGGATATATCGTTACGGGTCAGTGGGCAAAGAAGGCATATCAGGAAGCAAAGATCTATGGTGAGGCCGTTGAGCTCGCATCAAGCGCAGACAAGACTTTCTCCTATATTCCCGATTGTTCGGATCTTCCCATTACCGACGATATGGACTATGTTTATATCTGCGAAAATAACACGATCTACGGCACAAAGTTTAAAGAGCTTCCCAATACAAAGGGTAAAGATCTTGTTGCCGATGTATCATCCTGCTTTTTATCTGAGCCCGTTGATGTGAGCAAATATGCGCTCATCTACGGCGGTGTTCAGAAGAATATAGGTCCTGCCGGCGTAGTCATCTCCATCATCAGAGAAGACCTTATAACGGAAGACGTTCTTCCCGGCACACCTACCATGCTTAAGTTCAAGACCCATGCAGACGCCGATTCCTTATATAACACACCTCCCTGCTACGGTATCTATATCTGCGGTAAGGTGTTCAAGTGGCTCCTTAAGAACGGCGGCCTTTCCGAAATGAAGAAGAGAAACGAAGAAAAAGCTAAGATCCTTTATGATTTCCTTGATGAAAGTAAGCTCTTTAAGGGAACGGTAGTAGCAAAAGACAGATCCTTAATGAACGTTCCTTTCGTAACCGGTGATGCCGATCTTGATGCCAAGTTCGTAAAAGAAGCAACCGAGGCAGGACTTGTTAACCTTAAAGGTCACAGATCCGTTGGCGGCATGAGAGCTTCCATTTACAACGCTATGCCTAAAGAGGGTGTTGAAAAGCTTGTAGAATTCATGAAGAAATTTGAAAAGGAGAATGCATAAAGATGTTCAAGTATTATTGCCTTAATCCGATAGCTGCTGTCGGTCTTGATAATTTTAACGATCAGTATGAAAAGACAGAGGATATAAACGAAGCAGACGTGATCCTTGTAAGAAGCGCAGACATGCACTCCATGGAATTTTCCGACAACCTAAAGGCTGTTGTAAGAGCAGGCGCGGGCGTTAACAATATCCCCCTTGAGGATCTTGCAAAGAAGGGCGTTGTGGTATTTAATACTCCCGGTGCAAATGCAAATGCCGTAAAGGAGCTTGTTATCTGCGGTATGCTCCTTGCATGTCGTGACGTTATAGGCGGAGTAAACTGGGTTAAGTCTCAGGCCGGCGTTGAGAGCGTAGCAAAGGATGCCGAGAAAGAAAAGAAGAAATTCGCAGGTACCGAAGTATACGGTAAGAAGCTCGGTATCATCGGCCTTGGTGCCATCGGTGTAAAGGTTGCAAATACCGCCAGACACCTCGGCATGGAAGTATACGGATATGATCCTTATCTTTCCGTAAATGCTGCATGGAACTTAAGCCGTGACGTTAAGCATGTTACCGATGTAAAAGACATTTACAAAGAATGTGATTTTATCACTGTTCATGTTCCTGCTCTTGATTCCACAAAGGGCATGATAAACGAAGAAGCCATTTCGATGATGAAGGACGGCGTTATCATCCTTAACTACGCACGTGATATCCTTTGCGATGAGCAGGCTATCCTTAAGGGCATCGAATCCGGAAAGATCAGAAGATATGTATCCGATTTTGCAAACACCGTTACTGCAGGTAAAGAGGGCTGTATCGTAACTCCCCATCTCGGCGCATCCACAGAGGAGAGCGAGGACAACTGTGCAGTCATGGGCGTTAATGAGGTCATGGACTTCATGGAGAACGGAAACATTAAGAACAGCGTAAATTATCCCGGAATAGACATGGGTGTTCCCGAGCTTCCCGGAAGAGTTGCGGTATATCATAAGAATATCGCTAATACGATAACAAAGCTTGCCGGAATGTTCGGTGAAAATAACATAAACATCTCTCATATGAGCAATCAGTCCAAGAAGGATTATGCGGTATCCATGTTCGATATCGATTCACCTGCCACTGATGAGATCGTTAAGGGACTTGAGTCAGTTGAGGGAGTATTTACGGTTAGAGTTGTAAAATAAAAATATTACGTGGGAGATGCAATGGAAAAAGGTCTCGCGTACAGCATACTTGAAATAAACGAAACAAAAGACGAAGATGAGATAAAGGCCGCCTATCGACGGCTTTTATCTACTGTTAACCCCGAAGAGGATCAGGCCGGTTTTATGCGCCTTAGAGAGGCGTATGAGGAGGCCGTACGTTTATGCTCTGAAGATGATGATAAAGAGGATGACACAAAGGATCCTTATGAAGAATTAAAGGACGGGAGTGAAGTTGACAGATTCATATATAAGATCCACCTTCTTTATTCGGATCTTAAAAGAAGGACAGATCCTGCTTCGTGGGAAGAAGTCTTAAGTGATGATATCACCGAATCCATCGATAACGAGATGGAGATATCCGATCGTATCCTTATCTACATTTCCAACCACCATTATATGCCTAAAGAGTGCTGGCAGGTACTTGACAGGAAATTCGATTATTCGGAAAGGACTGAAGAGCTTTCGGAGAAATTTCCTCCGGACTTCCTTAGTTATGTAAACTATAAGATAAATAATGATGAATTTATCCGCTTTGATCTTATCGATAATGCCGACGAGAACACTGATGAATTCATAGATTCTTATCTTTCAGCCAAATTCGGCATAGATACCTATATAAACGAAGGCCTTCAGCGTATGGCTCATGATAAGATAACCGATCATACGCCGGATGATGAGGAAGAAAAGAGCAGAAAGGAATTCGATCAAAAGACCATAGACGAGATAAGGTCTAAT
>DMCJ01000234.1 GCA_003446735.1 Lachnospiraceae bacterium
CCCTTTATCTTTATCGTATCGTCCAGATACTGCAGGACCTCCGCAACCATCTCGCAGGCGCTGGAGGCGTAGGACTCGACATAGCTTAAAGTGGCGTTTTCGATCCTGTCCTCGCCGGCTCGATGATGATCCAGTACAACTATTGTCTTGCACTCACTCAAAAGCTCCGGGCACTGGGTATAGCTGACCTTATTGGTATCTACGACGACCACCGCCGTATTCTGGTTGTTTATCTGAAGGGCCTCACTGTTGCTTACGAACATATCGGGAGCATAGTCGGGATTGTTCACGAACATATCCATTAAGGGCTTAATGGCCGAGGTCACGTCATTTATGACTATATAGCATTTCTTTCCGAAATGGGCAGCCGCTCTGAAAATACCTATGGAAGCTCCGAAGGAATCCACATCGGCGTTCTTGTGCCCCATAACTATGAGCTGATCCTTCGTCCCTATGATTTCCTTCAGGGCATGGGCCTTTACCCGGGCTTTTACCCTTGTATTTTTGGCGATCTGCTCGCTCTTTCCTCCGAAGTAGGAAACCTTTCCCGGAGTCTTTACGACCGCCTGATCTCCGCCTCTTCCCAGAGCCAGATCTATCGCGTTCCTTGCGAACTGCGTATCCTGAAGAAAGCTTTCCGTATCCAGACCGAAGCCTATCGAAAGGGTTACCGCCATCTCGTTTCCGATATTGACTGTTTTGACCTCTTCGAGAATATCGAATTTATTCTCCACAAGCTTTTCGAAATTGATGCGCCTCATTACGACAAAGTATTTGTCCTTTTCAATCTTTTTAACAACAGCATCTATATTCGCAAAATACTTGTTTATCTTACGGTCTATCAGCGCTGTTAAGAGGGAACGGCGCACATCCTCCACGCTTTCCAGGGTCTCGTCGTAATTGTCGAGATAGACCAGACCCGTAACCATGGACTGTTCTTTATTTAAACGGATATACATATTGATGTCGGTCTCGTCAAAGAAGAATATCGCAATGATACAGCCGTCAAAATCCACCTCTGACTCAAAGCCGTCATTCATGCTTATCCTTCTCATATCGACCCTGTAGTCCCGTCTTTCGTAGGAAATATGTATCGTAACGGGACGCTGATCCTCTGGAAGCCTTTCCCTGGTAAGAACGGGGAAAAACGAGGCTATAGACTTGGAAGAGATACGATCCTTATGAACAACTGCGGCAAAGCCCGCATTGCTCCAAAGGATCTTTCCGTTTTCATCGCATAAGACATAAGGGATCGCAAGACCTTTGAGCAGACCCTTCTGTACCTGACTGTAACGGGTCGCAAAGTTCACAAGATCCTTCTGTATCCCGTGCCTTCCGTAAAAACAGATGACCGCGGCAGTTACGGTATAGATAAGCCATACTGCGCTTGCGATCATTCCGGCCTGGAAGGATACCGTCCATATTGGAAATAAAGCTACTAAAAGCAGAATTGAAAGCAGCAGCGGCGCTTTTCCGTATGCCGAAATTCTGCCTCCCGCTTTTAACTTTTTCATTATGAAATCTCCGTAACTCTTAACCCTTATACACCGAATAGCCTACCCTTTGGGCATCGATGCTCTCTAAAAGTCCCAGGACGTCGCTCATGGGAACCTTTGTGTCGCAAAGCACCCCATCCTCAGAATACATCGGGTGGAGCATAAGTTCCAAAAGTATATTTTCCTTAAGCATCCGCCTGCATTTCTGCAGATCCTTAAAGGAGCCGAAATAATCGGCGGTGACAAACCGGCTTTTCTTGAGGCCGGAATTATAGTATTTCTTGTAAATTGCGTTCAAAGGGGCTGTGCGCTTGAATAGGTTGCGGCTGAGCCTTACCGAACGGAAATCATATTTGTTCAGCAAGGGAACAAGTATCTTCCATATGGGAAGATTGGTATGTACGTGATGGTGAGAATCCAGATGCCTTGCAGGCAGTCCGAAGGAAATATATTTTCTTATCTGTGCCTCTGCTTCCTCGGCGACACAGGCAAGCTCTTCCTTTGTCAGCTTCAGACGGCTCGCCGTATGTTTCTGGAAATATGCATTAAAAGTTCCGTCTTTTCTGCAGAACCTTTTCATACTCTTAATGTTGTCGGTCAGCGGAACACCTCCGGTAAGGTTAAAATGCATACCGACACTTTCGTAAAAACCCTGTTCCTTTGCCAGTCGGACAGCTTCATCCGCGTAGGGCATATTGACCATAAGTGTAGTGGATGTAAGTATCCTCTTATCAAAACACTCGGTTATTGCCCTGTTTACCTCCCGGCTTATGCCGAAGTCATCCCCATTGATTATTATACGAATCATATTTTAACAACAGAGACCGTCACTGTTAAGCGGCGGTCTCTTTATTATTTTTATTCAACAACATAGGGCAGCAAAGCCAGATGACGTGCTCGCTTAATGGCAACCGTAAGGGCTCTCTGGTGCTTTGCACAATTGCCTGTTATCCTTCTGGGAAGTATCTTTCCTCTTTCGGAGATAAACCTTCTCAGCTTCGTAACATCCTTATAGTTGATTATGTTGTCTTTTCCGCAGAAAACGCAGACCTTCTTTCTCCTGCGTATCCCGCCTCTCCTTCTCATAGGAGAATCTGAGTGTTCATTACTTTTATTGTACGGCATTATATCTACCTCGATTCTTTAAGTCTAATTAAACGGAAGCTCTTCGTCTATACCGTCCGGAACGTTTACAAATCCGTCATCGATTCCTGAAGGCTCTTCTCTGGGAATGTACCCGGAACCGCCGTCTGCCTGATACGAGCCTGCGGAGGCCTTGCTCTCTGCAAACTCCTGATCCTCGGCAACTATGTCCGTTGTATAAACCTTCTGTCCGTCTTTATTTGTGTAACTGCCTGTCTGAATGCGACCGCTGACTACAAGCTTGGTTCCCTTATGAGCATATTTCTCTATAAACTCAGCCGACTTTCCGAAAGCGACTATATTGAT
>DMCJ01000173.1 GCA_003446735.1 Lachnospiraceae bacterium
TTATGCAACAATACCGGATATAAAGGCCGTATTTCGATCCATGAGATACTTCCCGTGGATAAGGAAGTCCGCCGCATGATCGCCGACGGCAAAAATGCCGATGAGATCAAGGAATATGCTCTTAAGAACCTCGGGATGAAGACCCTTAAGAGATCTGCTTTAGAGCTTGTGGAAGAGGGCGTCACCACCGTGGAAGAAATGGCTAAAGTAGCTTATTACGAGTGATGACGGGTAAGATATGATCAAAGAGATTATTCTTCTTATCCTCATAGGAGTTTATTATTTTTCCATAAAGAAATACTCATCCGAAAGGAAAAGCGCCATAGCGATCACATCCGGAGCATTAATGCTCTTTGTGGATGCAAAAGACGCTCTGCCGCTTATCCTTACGGTATCTCTTATAATAATATCGGAATATCTGATAAAGAAAGATGCCCTGTTAAATTTACTTAAATATCTGGGGTATCTTTTTCTTACGCTTTGTATCGGCGCATTCCCGCTGTTTTCGACATTCATAGATCATAGCCTGTTTGATGAAAAGTATTCGGGATTTTTCCTCAGATATTCGTTTCTTCATCTGTCGTCATTTATCTACGGGCTTATCATCATATCCGTTTTCTTAAGGGATTCATTTAAAGAAACACTGTTAAGGATCATCACTCTTATCTGTCTTTTTATCCTCGATACGGCAGGATTTTTCGGTATGGTCATCTCTTTGGGGCTATACAGTGATAATTCAATGGCGGCTTTTGACATCGCTCTCGTATTTTACCTTTTAAATCTTACCGTTGAGGCCTTTATCGCATGTAAAAAAACATCAAAAATACGCATTGCCGCTTTAAGCGGTCTTGTTCTCATACTGATAATCTTATCTATCATTCCGACCGTACTTCGTAATTCCAAAGTGGAGGGATCCATGGCTAATGATCCTTTTGTTTCTTTCTGCGCCGATCATACCGACCAATCGGTCTTTGGCATCATAAACACGCTTGAAAAGAGAATAAAGCTTTCGGATGAAGAAGCAAAAGAAGTGATGCTTATGGATGAGTTTATGGTGATGAACGCCAAATGTAAAAAGCTTGGTATCTCCGGGCCTTTGTTCATCCCGGTAGATGATGCTTTTGTTGAATTTGAGGATTCCGATAAATATAAGATCACGGCTTATGATAACGGGATATTTAATATAAAGTATGTAAACAGTACTCCCGATAAGAACGATCCTTCGTTTACGATCCCTTTTAAACTGACTGTAAAAAAAGTTCCCGATAATGATGTGTATATTTATGATACCTATTCCGGAAGATTTTTAAGATATACTCCTAAGCAGATAGAAAGCGGCGAGACATCCTATTTGATGTTTGAACCCCGCATGTACCGCGATGTCAATCTCAGGATCCCGGTATATGCGATAGATCCGGCGGTTTCCGATATTGCAGGAAAAGCACTGCTTGACTATATGGTAAACGAAGTAAAGAATGCTTCATTTATCGGAGATGTCATAGGGATCATCTTAAGCATCATTGGTGTATTTATCTTTATCATAATGTATTTTTATAACGGAAGAGAAGAGATTGTTTTTCGGATAAATGAAGGGATAAGAAAAATCTGTGTAAGCAAAAAAACGGAGCGTTTATATACATTTCTTTGGGAAAACCGGGTATATTTTATATCATTTCTGATCCCGTTCTTATCATGGTTTACACTCCTTATCGTAAGAGACTGCATGCCTTTTGGTATCAATTCTCTTTATGATTCGGATGCAAGTGCAACAATGCTCCCGAGCTTTTGGGAGTTTGCAAATATTACAAGAAGCGGAAACAGGTATTTAAGTTTAAGCGGAGGCTACGGCTACAGTTTATATGATCCTAATCCCGCCGGTCTTTTTTACAGGATGCTTACGGTTCTCGGTAACGGAGGCATAGTTTCGTTCTGGGATATATTTGAATGTGTTTTAGCAGGAGGGTGCGGGCTTTCATTTGCATATTATATGACGCACAGGATGTTTCTTCCCAAAGCTGATAAAACGGATATCAAACTTCTTATCCCCGTTCTTGCCTATTCATTAAATTCATATATCGTAGCCATGCATGTTTATCCGATGTGGTTCGGAAATGTGATCATCCTTCCTTTATTTGTCTTAGGCTTTGAAAGGATGATGAAAGAAAAGAAGTATCTGCTCTATGGATCCATGCTCATATTGTCTGCAGTCGTACATATCCAGCTGGCCTTGCATGCATGTATATTTATGGTACTGTATTTCTTTACATATAAATTTGAGGATATTAAGGATTTCATATTAAAAGGTATAAGATTTGCGATCGTATCGATCTTAAGTGCTCTGCCGCTTCTTGCGATAGTCGGGAATGTACTGGGAAGCACCGATGATTCGGCTTACAGGGACAGCGATTCACTATTCCCGGCTTTCGGTTTTCATAAGAATTTCCTGGATCAGTGGAAGCAGTATCTTTTCATGTCCGAGACCAGGACCGTCTCAAGTGATAACGGCGGACTGAATGTATATATGGGAATAATGATATTGTTATTCTTCGGATTCTTCCTTCTTTCAAAAAAGCGCACGATAAAAGAAAAGTTAAGACTGCTGATCCCGGTCATCGTACTTACACTCAGTTTTAACGGACAGGTTCTTTCCTTCCTCTGGAACGGTCTTCATTATCAGTCGCTTGTTCCGAACAGATATGCATTCCTTATGGTATTCATGCTCTGTATACTTTCATTTGAGGGTATAAAGGAATTTTTGGAAGATCAAAAAGATCGCAGTGTTTATAAAAATCTTATCATTGTTTTATCGGGGCTTGTGATCTTTTCTCTTATCACTTATTTTATCGGAAGTACCCGCGAGATAAAACCTCACATGGCATCGATAATTCTTATCGTGATCTACGGTGTTATATTATTTGTCTGTCTGAAAAAGAAGGCCGGGATGAAAGTATTATCCGGCATCATGGCAAGCGCATTTTTTATCGAGATCATCACGGGATTTATATATTCCTCAAATGTCATAAATTATGATGAGATCACCATGTACGGCGATATCGATAAGGAAAGAGCCGTGTTTGAAGAATTAAAAGAAAGAAATGATGATTTCTTCAGGGTTTCATTTCCTTCCTGTAATTTCATAAGCGGAGGGATGGTATATGATGTCCCTTCCATAGCGTTCTTTAGTTCCTATGCAAATAAGCATCAGCTTCGAAGCGCAGATCTTTTCGGATACGGAACGGGAGTTAATTTCCTGAAGGATGTAAACGACAGTGCACCGCCTATGAATTCGATGCAGGGCGTAAGATACATCGCTGTCCCTAAAGTATCAAAGGATTTTCCTCTTGATATCGATTTTTATGATTATGTCGGGGAGACCGAGATGTTCTTTATATATGAGAATAAGGACGCACTTTCCCTTGGACTTTATATGCCTTTAAATGTCGGGGAGATCGCGGATTCTTCATATAATATCGCTATGTTATATAACGGTATATCATCCTCTTATCTGGGAGAAGGAAAAGATATATTTGATATGGGCGTGATCGGAGATGTGGAAGAAAACAGTCATCACTTCTATACCGATTACAGAGGGAAAAAATTAAGCCTGGAAGAAGCAAATGATCTCTTTAAGATATACAGGGAAAACAATGTAAACAGACTTGAAAACGAAGTTAAGATGCATATCAGCATAAGACCTGAGAAAAAGGGGTGGATATATCTTCTTACATCCGAGGTGATACCGCTTGGTTATTATGACGGAGAGGGAGACTTTGAAGCTGAAATTCCCTGCCCTATCTCGGCGGTCACGATATCTGAATATTATAATTATCTGATATTAAATGAGGATAATTACAACGCGCTTATGAGCAGATTTAAGGAGATGTCCTTAAAGGATCATCTTATGAAAAATGATACAATAACCGGAAAGACCTCATATGATAAAGAGGGCTATACGATGTTAAGCCTTGCTTACAGTAATGACTATACGGCTTATGTGGACGGAAAAGAAACACCGACCGAAGATCTGTGTGAGAACGTCATTTTCATTAAGACCCCGGCGGGTGATCATGAGATAAAGCTCATCTTTGATCCGCGAAAAGATCCGACAAGACTTATATTCTCCGTTTTTGCTCTGGCTTTGGATGTTATCATACTAGTCGCGATAGCATTTAAAGATAAAAGGAAAAATGAAATGAAAGATAATAAGCAAAGATAATAATTTATCACTATTTATCACCATTTTCTTGCATGGGGTTATCTAATCTGATATAATTGACGATATAGTAAGTGATGAGATAAAAGTAAGCAATCGTCGCTTAAATCAAAGGAGGAAATTGTTATGACAAAGAAAAATACGAGCAACAAGGGTTTCACACTGGTAGAGCTTATCGTAGT
>DMCJ01000020.1 GCA_003446735.1 Lachnospiraceae bacterium
CAGGATGAGGAGTGGAATGAGGCAACGGAGTTAAACTGGGGACTGCTTGCGGACGAGCTCCACAGCGGCATGAAGTTATACGTTTCCAAGCTTTTGGAGATATACAATAAATATCCCGCTCTTCATGAGATTGATAACAGCTGGGACGGATTTGAATGGATAAATGCCGATGATTCCAATAACAGTACCTATACATATTTCAGAAAACCTTCGGACGGAAAAAACAGGATACTGGTTGTCCTTAATATGACACCGATGGAAAGAGAAGGCTATAAGGTTGGTGTTCCGGAGAAAAAGAAATATACACTTCTCTTAAATTCCGATGACAAACAGTTCGGCGGAAACGGAAAGGTGATACCGAAGACTTTAACGGCAAAGGAAGAGGAAGCAAGCGGGAAACCGTATTCGATAAAGTTTGATCTTCCGGCATATGGAGCTGCCATCTTCAGATTTTGATAAATCTTGCCGAAATAAAGGGTAAGTGCAAATGCACTTGCCCTTTTTCTTTTGTAAATTATCAAGGATCATGATCAAAACGGAGAAGAATAATATATGAATCTTAATCAGATTTCCCGATATCAGGATAATATGGATGCGGTAAATGCAGGAAAGGCCCAGGTAAGGACTTCAAAGAATTCCGCGGACACATTTACTGCCAGCAGCGCCGGTCTGGCGGCAGCATATAATGTGGCTTATGAAAAGGGAAACAGCAATCCCTTAGCCGCATATAAGGATGATCCGAAAAAGGATCTGCTTTCCGAAGCTGTATCATTCGATCCTAAGAACAGCAAAAATTATATGGTCGTAATGTCAAATACATTATCTGATGAAGACTATGCAAAGTTGTTAAAAGACGGCGAAAAGCCCGGAGATATAACACCGGAAGAAACCGTAACTGTTTTAGATCAGATCAAAGTCACTCTGGCAAGAGCTGGAGTATATATTCCCGGATATACAGATGACATAGATGATGCGGCTGTCAGGGAGATAGCAGGCAGCGCCGAAAATGCAAATGCTATCATTAATGCTTTAAAGGAAAAAGGTATTCCCGAGACAGAGGAAAACATTTCAGACATTTCAACGGAAATGAAAAAAGCCGAAGAGATCACAGAGCTTACCGACGGAGCAAAAAAATATCTTATCCAGAATGAAGCGAAGCCTACCATAGATAATCTCTATAAAGCCGCTTTTGCCGGGGATAAAAATGCCGAAGGAAAAATGACGGGATACTTCAGCGCAGGAACTGACGGATATTTTGTTCAAAAAGGTGAGAATGATGACATTGACAGCATAAAAAGCCAGATCGAGGATGTCCTTGAAAAGGCGGGCTATCCCAAGGGTGATAAAGAAGCGCTTAACGATGCGGAATGGCTTCTTAATAAGGGGCTTCCCTTAACGGAAGAAAATCTGTACAGATTAAGAGAATTAAATGAGATGGAAATGCCGGTCGATAAAAACCGGGTTGCAATGGCAGCAGCAGATGCGATATCTGCCGGAATGCCGTCTGCGGCAGCATCGCTTATGAATGAAGACAGCTATATGGAAAAGGCGGAAGAGATAAACGAAAAGACGCAGGCTCTTGAAAACGAAGATATAAAAGGTGTCATTGAAAGTAATAAAAAGCTTACATTAAGAAATCTGTTTGAGATGTCGGAAAAAAGGAGCAAAGAAGACGGCAGCTTAGATCAGACACCGGGCGAAAGGGAGGAAACTCTTTCTTCAAAAGAGGCAGCAGCCAGAATTACGCTCGCAAAAGTCCAGCTTTCCATGAGTGCGCAGGCTAATCTAAAGCTGCTTAGGACAGGCATAAATATAGAACTGGAACCGCTTGATAAACTGGTAAGGGATCTTGAAGTGCAGGAAAGAGCATTTCATTCCACGCAGCTGTCAGATATAGCAGATAAGACCGAAGAGATAAAAGGCCTTCCGGCTGAGACTATCGGCCTTGCCGTAAAAGAGCAATGGATTCTCCACGGAACATTTACGCTTTCCCATGTTCACGAAGAAGGAACTCTGTTAAAGCAGAACTATATCAAAGCAGGGGAAAGCTATGAGGCTATGATGACCGCTCCGCGTGCGGATCTTGGCGATAAGATAAAGGATGCGTTCAGAAATATTGAGGATATTCTTACCGAGGAAAACTTAGAGCCTACCGAGGAAAACAAGCGTGCAGCACGGATACTCGGATATAATACGATGGAGATCAGCAGGGAGAATATTTATGAAGTTAAAAATGCTGCTGCTCTTTTGGATAGAGTGATAAATGAACTTACACCCGCAAGAGCTCTTCACATGATAAGAGAAGGTGTAAATCCTCTGGAAATGAATCTGGACGGACTCTCGGATTACCTTTCCTCGCTTAAGGATCCGGGGGACGATATGGAAAAATACAGTACTTTCCTTCAGAAACTGGACCATGATAAGAATATAAATGCTGAGGAAAGAGAAGCATATATAGGTATCTACAGACTGCTCCGTCAGATAGAAAAGGGCGACGATGCGGCTATAGGCGGAGTGATAAAAAGGCAGCAGGAGCTGAGTCTTTCAAGTCTGTTAAGTGCAGTGCGGACCGAAAAGAAGGGCAGCGTTGATATAAAGATAAGCGAATGTTTCGGATTCTTATCAGAGGTGGAAAGAGACGGGGATCTGATAACGGATCAGATAGGACGGTATTTCAGGAACAGGGCTGCATCTCTTTTAAATGATCTCGGAGGATACGAAACAAATGATGCGGAAGGCGAGCCGCTTCTTAAAGAAGAGATAGGTCGTATAAGGGAGGGATTGACCTCTTCCGAGGAAATATACAGAGAATTGGAATCTTCGGATATAGAGAGAACCGTAAACAATCTGACCGCGCAGGAAGGGCTTATTTCCGAAGGCGGGATAGCGGAAAAGCTCATAAAGAGTTTAGCTGCTGAGGAAAGAAAGGAAGATTTAAAAAAGGCTTATAAGAAAGTACGCGAAGCAATGGAAAAGGGCTCGGAAGAAGTTAAGAGCGCAATGGGCGATCTTATCTCGGAGGCATCGGAAGCTGTCGATGAAGCTGCATTTGCATCCGGCGACCGTATCGATGTAAAAGCACTTTCCCTTATCTCAAAGCAGTTATCTTTGGTAAGCAGACATGCCGAATCGGAAAGATATTATGTTCCGATAGAGCTCGGGGACAGGATCACTACCGCATCCGTCAGGTTCATAAAGGGAACAGGTGAGGGAAGTGTTCGGATAAGCCTTAAGAAAAGTTCGGACTTATTCGGAGATGTATCTGTGGAATTTAAGAGTTATTCAAGAAGGATCGAAGGCACGATAAACGTTGCTGATGAAGGCGATATCGAAAAGTTTTCGCTCATTGGAGAAATGTTTAAGGATATTGCAGTTGAGGAATTTGACAAAACGGCCGATATAACTTGTGTACAGACAAGAGGGGATATCTACAGTCCCGCTAAAAGAGAAGATACCGACACATCACCTAAAGAATTGTACAGGATAGCCGACAGATGGCTGAAGCTTTTATCACAGGAGGTTTCGTAAATGAGGATCAATTATAACGTCTCGGCACTGGTTGCCAATAATGCCCTTAACAATAATGATAACAAGCTTTCCGGAGTTTCGGAAAAATTGTCCACCGGATTTAAGATCAATCACGCAAAGGATAATCCTTCGGGACTTGCCATTGCAAAGAGGATGAACCTTCAGTTAAGAGGTCTTTCCGATGCGTCCAGAAATGCGTCTGACGGTATATCGGTAGTTCAGACAGCCGAGGGTGCGATCCAGGAGATCCAGGAAATGGTTCAGCGTATGAACGAACTTGCGGTTCAGGCTGCAAACGGCACCAATACTGATGAGCAGAGAGGCCTTATACAGAATGAGATAAAGGAATTAAAGAATGAGATAAGCAGAATAACCGAAGATACCGAATTCAACGGTAAGAAGCTTTTAAACGGTGAACTGGATCACAAAGGATACAGTGATAATACCGGAATAAAGGTGGAATATTATTCGAAAGAAGTAAACGGAGCGCATTATGCCATATCGGCGATAAACCCTGTGTTTGATGCCTACGGAGAGCTTCAGGACGGCTCCATAACCCTTCTTCAGGACGGAACGGAAAATGCTTTTCCCGCAGATGCAAGGGTATCTTATAACGGAAAGCTCGCAACGATAAATGCGGAAAACGGTTTTGAGATGATCATCAGGGTATCGCCCGATGCAACGGGAAATGCGGATATTGAAACCATCCAGGCCGGAGCACTCCGTATGCAGATCGGTGCGAACGAAGGAGAAGTCCTCGAGATAAGGATCGCATCTTTAAGCCTTGAAACAATGGGTCTTGACAGATTTGATGTTTCCACAGAGGAAATGGCAAAGCGATCCATAGATATGGCAGCAAAAGCAAATGAATATATATCAAAGGTCCGTTCCAGACTGGGTGCATACCAGAACAGACTCGAGCATACTACCGCAAGCCTGGATGCGACAAATGAGAATCTTACCGGAGCTTATTCGAGGATCATGGATACGGATATGGCTGAGGCCATGACTGAATATTCCAATCAGCAGGTTCTCACTCAGGCGGGTACCACGATACTGGCTCAGGCTAATGAAAGACCTCAGCAGGTATTACAGCTTTTACAGTAAGCGGGAGATGATGTATGACTGATGAAAAAAAGCAACAGTTTGTCCTTCGCATATCTCAGGCGAATAAGACAGAGATGATAGTGATATTATATGAGATGTTTCTTATTTATCTGAAGGACGCAGAGGAAGCTCTTGATAAGGATGATATCCGATCATTTAGGGAAAAGATCAAAAGGGCCAGAGCGTGTCTGAATGAATTGACGGAATCACTGAATTTTGAATATGAACTTGCAGGAACATTTTTAAGCTTATATGTATATATCACAAAGCTCCTTGTAAGGGCTGATATCCACAAGGAAAAAGCACCGCTTAAAGAGTCGGAAAAGATAATAAGCAGACTGCATGAGGCATATGTTCAGATAGTCCCCGAGGATAAGAGCGGCCCCGTGATGAGTAATACCCAGACGGTGTATGCGGGTCTGACATATGGGAGAAATGATATAAACATCAGCACTGACAGTGATACTAACAGAGGCTTCCTTGTATAAGGAAGTCTCGTTTTCTTTGCATGAAATTTTTAAAAAAATTTCGTGCAGTTTTTACAAAGAATCATTTTTTTAATGAAAGGCCTTTACAAATTTTAAGGCGCGTTCTATAATGCAACTCATACGACGCAAATCACAGTCCGGTTCGGACGAATTTCCGTATTACGTATTTACAGTTCTTTAAAACAATATATTTTTTAATGGAGTAGCGTTATGTATCTTATGCTTTTCGGGATACTCATCGCTGCAGTTATCACTGACCTTACCGAGGATATCATTCCTAATCTCCTTGTTTTACTCGGAGCCATTCTGGGTATAGTATGTCAAATCGTGGAAGGAGGCCAGTTGTTTTTCAGTCTCGGGGACGCAGCACTGATACTTCTTTGTCTTATTCCCATTTACATGATAGGAGGTTTGGGGGCGGGTGACGTAAAACTCCTTGCCCTGATCCCGCTGTACATAGGCCTGGAAAGTACAGCAAATCTTATAATCTCGGCTTTTTTGGCCGGCGCAGTCTGTTCAGCGATAAAGTTCGCCTATTCAAAGGCAATCAAAATTCCCACAACCAAAATGACCATTCATTTCACAGTACCGATATTCTTCGGTGCGATCCTGACTCTTATCGGAGGAATTCAATGGATAACTATTTAGCGATCTTAGACAAAAACACATCATATGTAAAAAAACTGGCAGGTTTTATTGAAAAGACCGGAGCTCTTCCGTTCAGGGTTCTTGCTTTTGATGATCTCAAAAAGCTCGAAGCTTTCAGTATAAGGAAACCGGCAGAGGTTCTTCTCGCAGGTGAATCCTTTAAGGAGCATGATCTTAACGGAACTGCGAAACAGATCATATTTTTAACTGACGGGTCCGAAGAAAGACTTGTTTCGGGAGGTGAGGATCATCCTCTTATTTCCAGATATCAGGCGGCATCCGAGATAACCGGAAAGGTACTTAAGGTCTTAGTGGATTCACCGCTTGAGATAGCAACAAGAGCCGATGCTATGGGAAACGGCGAGTCGCGGATATTGGCCTTTTTCGCACCGGGGCCTAAGGGTTTTCAGACCGGAACCGCATTAAAGCTGTGCAGGATCTTAGCAAAGAGGGAAAAAGTCATTTATATGGGGTTTGAACCTTTTTCGGGATTTAAAGCCAGAGTCGGGATGTGCCTCGGACAACGGAGCGATGTGACGGAGCTGGTGTTTTTCCTGGATAAATCTAAGGACAGATTCCGAATGAAATTATCTTCGATGGTAGGAAATGATGAGGGCGTGGATTATATATCGCCTCCGGGAGATTACAGCGATTTTATGTCAGTTACGGCAAAAGAGTGGGTCAGCACGATAAATGCAGTCTGTTCAACAGGAGTTTATGACACGGTAGTACTGGATCTTCACGAAGCAATGCAGGGTCTGTTTTCGATAATGGACGTGAGTGACAGGATCATAACAGTCGTTCCCGGAGATAAACTGTTTGCGGAGAGATATCGTGAATTCAGGGAATCGATCCCGGAGGAATACATAGAAAAAACAGAGAGTAAATCCTATATGCTGAAGCTTCCGCCCGGAAGGGATCACAAGAGGATGATAGAAGAGAGATTAAGCGAGATCTTAGGATGAGAGATTATGCGGATGTAAAAAAAGAATACAAGGATATCCTTATGTCGGAAATCGATTATACAAGAGATATTTCCGATGAAGAGATCCTTGATCTGATCGATGAGAAGATATCATCGGCCGGAAGAGAGGAAGGACTTTCATTAAGGGAAAGGAAACGACTTCGCAATGAGCTGTTTGCTGCCATCCGGAAGATGGATGTGCTTGAGGCTTTTCTGGGAGATACTTCAGTAACGGAGATCATGGTTAACGGTCCTGATTCGATATTTGTCGAAAGAGAAGGAAAGCTCATAAAAGAAGATGTCAGATTCGAATCCCGGGAAAAACTGGCGGATGTGATCCAGCAGATAGTTGCAGCGGTAAACAGAGTTGTAAATGAAGCAAGTCCGATAGTTGATGCCAGGCTTGAAAACGGAGCCAGAGTAAATGTCGTTATGCCACCGATCGCACTGAACGGCCCGATATTAACGATACGAAGATTTCCGGAAAAACCGATAGATGTTGATGATCTTCTGAGATTGGGATCGGTTACTCCCGAGGTTGTGGAGATGTTAAAAAAACTGGTAAATGCCAGATACAACATTTTTATAAGCGGAGGTACGGGAAGCGGGAAAACCACATTTTTAAATGCTTTATCGGGGTTTATCCCCAAGGATGAACGCCTGATAACGATAGAAGATAATGCCGAACTTCAGATACAGGGGGTCGCAAATCTGGTAAGACTTGAAACCAGAAATGCGAACGTGGAGGGCTGTCAGCCCATAACCATCAGAGACCTTATAAAATCCGCGCTTCGAATGAGGCCTGACAGGATAATAGTGGGTGAGATCAGGTCAGAGGAGGCTATAGATCTTTTGATGGCAATGAACACCGGGCATGACGGCTCGCTCTCCACGGGTCACGCCAACACCGCGAAGGATATGCTTTCAAGGCTTGAGACTATGGTCTTAATGGGAATGGAACTCCCGCTTCCTGCGATAAGAAAGCAGATCGCTTCAGCGATAGACGTGATCATTCATTTGGGTCGTCTGCGGGATCACAGCAGAAAGGTTCTGGATATAGAGGAGGTGATCGGTTATGCCGATGGAGAGGTTGTTCTTTCACCTTTGTACACTTTCGTGGAAGACGGTGAAGATGAAACGGGCAGAGTCATCGGGACTCTTACTAAGATGGAGGACCTTAAACACACGGAGAAACTGGCTGTAGCCGGGATAACACTGTAAAGGGGAAAACATGAGGAAAGATATTGGTATTGTCATAAGGGAGCTTACAGGTCTCCCGGGAAAGGAAAAAATGAAGATGTGTGCCAAAGCTGCTGTTTTGTTCGGTGCTATCGCATATCTGTTTTATGACTCTTTTCTGGGAATGATCGTCGGTCTGATCTGCCTTTATCCGTATTTAAAAGGCGAGATCAGGAGATACAAAGGACTGGTTCTGGAAAGAGATGAACAGAGATTCAAGGAGCTTCTTTTATCGGTCGTAGCGGCAATGAAAGCAGGATATTCCGTGGAAAATTCATTCGGAGAAGCCTATAAGGATCTGCAGTTCAGGTTCGGAGATAAAGATGAAATGGTAAAAAGGCTTTTATCCGTTACAAGGCAGCTTAAGAATAATATACCGATAGAAAAGCTGATGGAGGATATGGCGGATGAAATCGGATCGGACGAGATAAGGGATTTTTCAGACATATTCAGGATAGCAAAAAGAACCGGCGGAAACATGACGGGGATCATGGAGCACTCTGCATCCGTGATAAGCAGGCGTATGGAAATGAAGGAAGAGATCGCCATGGCTGTAGCGGCAAAAAAATATGAGCAGCAGATAATGAACGTTGTACCGATGGGAATAATATTCTACATAAGAGTGACCAATCCGGGGTATCTGGAAAGTCTCTATCACAATCTTGCGGGCGCGATGATAATGTCAGTGGCGTTACTTCTTTACGGGGCGGCATATCTGCTTTCGGAAAAGATACTCAGTATGGCAACATAGATTTCCGGAGGCATATATGAAGATAATATCCGATCTTGAAAAACAAAAGATCATACGAAATTTGGAAGAGCTCAATCCCGGAAGAGATGCGAAGGGCCTTGCCGAATCATTTATAAAAAAACAGAAGAAAACTGCTCTTGCGGTGCTGCTGGCGATAACTGCGCTCGGTGTTATTATGATGATCTTGGAATATACGGATGACTCGATAGGTGAGGGAGGAAGGATCGATAGGAACAGCTACAGAGGATCCGAGATCAGGCTGCCGGTCACGGTCAGAAATGCAACATATGGTGATAAAGAAACTGAGATCAGGATCAGCAGCCGTGTACATACGGATGAGGAAATTGAAGATATCTTTAAATACGAAAAAAAGAAACTCTTATCCGAAGTCGGGAACGAAAATGAAGATCTTCAAAACGTATACAGTGATCTTTATCTTCCCGCCTCGGATGAGGAATACGGAGTTGAGTTTTCGTATCTGAGCAGCATGTACAGCATCATAGATGATAAAGGAAAGGTTAAAAATGAAGGTCTTTCACTGAAAGAGGAAGTTGTCATCTCGGTGACGATGTCGCTTGAAGGGAAAGAGGAAAAATTTGAGATACCGGTTACGGTGTGTCCGAAAGATTATTCCGATGAAGAACGGTTCTTTCTTAATGTGGAAGATGAGATCGTTAGGGCTGACGAAACAGGAAAAACGGAAGATCACCTTATGCTTCCGGATACCGTAAAAGGAGAGCCGGTCCTGTATGCTGAGAAAAAAGACAATACATATATGATGCTTTTGCTAATGGGATGTGTGGCAGCTTATCTCACTCTTAAGGGAGCGGAAAAAGATCTTGAGAAGAAGTGTGTGGAGAGAAAAAAACAGCTCCTGTTTCAATACCCTACGTTCGTGAGTAAACTCGCTGTCCTTATAGGAGCGGGCATGAATATCTCATCAGCCATAAAAAGGATACAGGCTGAAGGAGAAAAAAGCGGGGATTCACCGCTTACGGAGGAACTGGGTATCTATGTTAGAAATGTCAGGAACGGAGTTTTGGAAGATAAAGCATTGCATGACCTGGGTCAAAGATGCGGGATCTCGGAGTACAGAAGATTTACTGCCGTTTTATCGGCAAACGCAAAAAAAGGCTCCATGAATTTGAAGACCGTGCTTGAAGAGGAAGCGGAAGAAGCTTTTTCGGAACATCAGGCCAGGGTTAGAAAACTTGGAGAAGAGGCAGGAACAAAGCTTTTGTTACCTATGGTGATGATGCTCATGGTAGTAATGGTCATTGTTATGGTCCCGGCATTTATGACATATCAGATTTAAGGAAAGGAGGTCGGGAACATGAATGCTGTAAAAAGATTTTTCTGTGATGAGCGAGGCATAGGAACGGTAGAGATGATCCTTATATTGGTTGTACTCATAGCGCTTGTACTGATTTTTAAGGATCAAATGACCAGCCTGGTGAACAGTATTTTTGAAAAGATCACGAGCCAGAGCGGGAAAGTCTGAAAGAAGTGTGTAGGAGGGGATGAAGATGGAGGCAGACGATAAAAGGAGGCTTGAGCTTAATGAAAATAAGACGATAAGTTCAGATCGGTGTAACGGAACTATAAGCGTGTATTTGATCCTTACTTTCACCGTATTACTTTCTCTTATCCTTGTGATCATCGAGGGAGCAAGAGAAAATGCGATCAAAATGAAAGTGGATCTTGCTGCGGACCTGTCGTTATATTCGGCTTTTGCAGAGTATAACAGGGAACTGCTCAAACAATTCGATCTTTTCTTCATCGATGCCTCCTACGGACTTTCACATCCGGACCCCGCAAACGTGGGGGAACATATAAAAGGCTATATGAACGAAAACTTTAAGCCTGTAACCGAGGTGGGAATAGTAAAGGATCTGACTGCAATCGAAGCGCAGCAGGTAGATATCTTAAGGTATTCTCTCGCAACGGATGAGGGTGGAGAGGTTTTCAAAAGACAGGCGGTGCTTTATATGGAAGACCTGCTTGGGATGTCATATTTTGACGCGATAAGAAGACAGCAGAGTGTGGTAGAGGATAACGAACTCTTTACCAGGGATGTCCAGTCGGAAAGACTCAGAAATCAGAGTGAACTTGACAGCATAGAGATACCCAAAAAGCAAAAGGGAAAAGAATGGGAAGATGTGGAACTGAATAATCCTGCCGATCAGGTAAATGCGACCAGAGGAAATCTGGCACTGGTCCTTAATGAGGGAGATGAACTCTCGGTAACATCCGTAAATCCGGCGAACTATGTAAGCGGAAGAACTATAGAAAAGGGAGACGGCCTTGCCGGAAGAGATGGTGTAAATGCCGGAGAAGAGCTGATCTTTAATGAATACCTTATGACAAAATTCGGATGTTTTACTTCTCAGAAAGAGGAGAGTGAACTTAAATATGAATTGGAATATCTGCTTGAAGGAAAGTCAAGCGATATTGAAAACCTTAAAGCAGTTGTAAACAAGCTTCTTCTTTTACGGGAAACAGCCAATGTAACTTATCTGTTCTCTGATGCGGCAAAGATGGCTGAAGCAGAAGCGCTTGCCATAGCGTTAACTGTCGAGATCCCGGTGCCGGGCATAGAGATACTGGTCAAGCTTTCTCTTGTATTTGCATGGGCTTATGCCGAGGCAGTTTATGATGTAAGGAGTCTTCTTCATAACAAAAGAGTTCCACTGATGAAAACGGCCGAAACATGGCATTACTCCTTAGAGGGAATGATGGGAATGGCAGGAGATTCCGCCGAGGGAGAAGAAGGAAGCGGACCTGAGGACGGGCTTTCATATAAGGATTATCTGCGGGTATTTCTGATGGTAGAGGGTAACGACAAGACTCTGAGAGCGATGGATGTTATCGAGATGGACATAAGAAGGACTACGGGGAATCAGAGTTTCAGAATGGACGGCTGTATGGACCTTATAAGGATGAATGCGTATACGATAAGAAGATATGGCAAGGCACATGAAGTTGAAAGAGAATATTTTTACATGTAGATAAAAGATCTTATAAAAGGAAGGAGGTGAGAGCGGATGTTCTTTCCCAGAAGTAACAAAGACGTACTCGGGTTTCTTAGATTCTTAAAAGCGCATTGGTCCCCCGACCACAATATCTATAGACATTCTCCTACGGTTTTTCTTGACCACCTGACGTGTAAAAAGGTAAAGAGTAATAATATGATTTCCAGAAACAGGGAAGGGACATCCGCTTTCAATTCCTTCCGGAGATCAAAAGGTAGTCTTACGATTGAGGCTGCTTTAGTCCTCCCGATATTCCTGTTTTCCATAATATCGATCCTGTCATTTTCGGAAATTCTTCGGCTGATGATAAAAACTGACAATTCCATATCCCAATGTGCAAAGGAACTTGCAGTCTATGCCTGTGTTACATCAGGGGATGGGGCGTCTTTTGGGGATTCATCAGCCGAAGGGGCGGGATCGTTCCTGTCGGGGCTGGCCCTGTCGGAAACCTATATCAGGAAAAGGGTGTCCGATGATCTTACGTCAGAATATATGAGTGATTCTCCGCTAAACGGAAATATGTATTTTCTCGGGACGAAACTCATGGAGGACGAGAAGATAGATATATGTCTGACATATGATGTCATGCCGTATTATGCGCTTTCTCCGAGAAGCGGCTTTTTGACGGGATCTCACGCGGTGGCACGGGCATTTACCGGTTATGACAATGACCATCCGGATCTGAACGAAACCAGGGAAGAGGTTGTTTTTATCACGGAATCCGGAAAAGCCTATCACAGGGACAGAGGGTGTCCATATCTGGATCTGTCAATAGAAAGAGTTTTTAAAGGCGAATTGAGCGGAATGAGAAATTCAGACGGTGAGATATATCATGCCTGTCCGATCTGCGGAAGAACGGCGGGAAGCGATGTTGTATATATTACATCATACGGAAATCGATATCATTCAGACCTGTTATGTGGCGGTCTGAAGAGAACGATAGAGGCGGTACCTATTTCCAAGGTCGGAGGCAGGCACGCCTGCCCGAAATGCTGTAATTGAGCATGTCGGCTGACTGATCGGTCGGTATGATGAAGGGGGAATCAAATGATATCGGAAATATCTGAGATAACGATCTTTACGGCGATCTCTCTTATCCTGTTTTTATGGTCCTGTGAGGATATTGAGAAAAGATCCGTAAAAAGCCGGGAACTGGCAGCGGTATTGGCAGTAATGGGATTAAGATATGTATTTATGAATATGAACGATATAAGAGAACTGACTTTGAGGATGGCTATATTTCTGGCTGTTGCAGGAGGCTTAGCAGTGACGTCATTTATGACTCGGGGTGGTATCGGCGGTGCGGATATAATAGTTGTCCTGATACTGTATTTATATCTCGGATCTTCCGGATTTTTAGTAGCCGGGATCGTGGCGGTATTAGCGGGAGCGTTTTTTGCGGTTGGTATGATTGCAGCGTCCTTTTTTGGCAAGGGGCCGCGCAGGATGATAAGCGGCGTGCGTATCCCTTTTATTCCCTTTTTGTTTCTCGGATATGCTGTGGGAAGGGGGATGGAATCTGTTATATGAAAGTAAGACGGATCAAAATAAGAACGATCGGTATAGATAATAAAGGCAGTTATACGGTAGAAGCGGCGGTGATCGTTTCAATGGTAGTTTTACTGATAAATGCGATATTGTTCATGACTTTTTTTCTTTATAACAGAGTGGCGACGGAAAGGGCCGCAGCAGCAGGCGCGCTGCGAGGAAGTCAGCAGATCTGGGAAAGTAATTCCGTAAGGATCGATGCTGCGGAAGAAGAAGTTCGATATGTGCTTACGAGTAATACGCTCGGGGCGGATTCCTTAAGCAGTCATGCAGAAGCAAGCGGAGACAAGGTTAAGGTGGGAGTGGATGGAAGCATACGCGGCTGGGGACATGAAGCCTCATATACCAAAAAGTCAGTCAATCCGGTAATGATATTAAGGGGTGTCAGAAAGGTTAAAGCCCTCGCTGAATTATCTAAAGAAAAAAACATGGGTGAGAGCGGACCCGCTGCCGGTGAAGATGCAGCCGGTGAAGGATCCGGAGGAGAAAGCCCGTAAAATTTGAGGAGGAACGATGAAAGTAACATATAAAAGGGAGGACCACAGGAGTTATCTTGTAATATTGCAGGACCGAAAAGAACTTACGGAGGAAGAGGATTTTTCGATGACAATGCTCATGCGAAATCCGTTTGCCGGGTTACTGAGACCGGAGGAAAAGGTCTTTAACGGCGAGATAAGTATATATTATGATATATCAGGAAAGCAAAGCCTTTCGGTTTTATATGAAAGAAAGTTTTTTGACGGGGAGGCTCTGAGGAAGCTGCTCAGAGACTTAAAGGAAGTCTACAAAAATCTTTCGGGCTATCTGGCTGATACAGAGGGGATCATACTTGATCCCGAGTACATATTCCTGGATACAAATCAGGGAAGGTTCTATTTTCTGTATTATCCTCAAACGGAAACCGAAGATAGAGCAGGTGAATTTTCCGAATATCTGCTGGACCGGATAGAAGATAAGGATGAAAGCGCCGTAATGCAGGCATACGAATTTTATCGGCTTGTAAAAGA
>DMCJ01000161.1 GCA_003446735.1 Lachnospiraceae bacterium
ATAAGGCTTTTTATACTATAATCAAGTTAGCCCGAGGTTGATTCCCTTGTATTTTTTGAACCTACATTTACCTTTTACGGGATTCCTACATCTCATGGTCGGCTGTCAGGCCCCCGCCATAGGCGATCGGGGAAGGCAAATGTCATGATGCGGTTACCCACCTGGCTTAGGCTAGGCGTCAAAAGGCGAGGGGTCATCTAAGGGTTTTACTATGTCTGCGATATGACCGATCTTATAGCCAAGATAAGAAGATTTGCCATCACTACGAGGCAGCTTAACATAAATGCCTATGCAGCCAGCGCGGCTTTTTTTCTTTTTGTCTCGCTGGTTCCTATTTTGGTACTTATTTGCAGTATTTTCCCGTATACGGGACTTACCGAAACGGAGCTCGTTAATCTGATCGAAGCCACAACTCCCATTGTTTTCAATGAATTTTTGGAAGAGATGGTTTCGCAGATATATGATTCCACCGCAGGTGTCATTACCGTATCCATCATCGCGACCATATGGACTGCGGGAAAGGGTATCATGGCACTGATCCTCGGACTCGACAGGGTGAATGAAGTAGGTGAGGAGAGAAATTATTTTACGCTTAGGATTGTCAGCTGTTTTTATATGGTCGTAATGCTGATCTCGCTCCTTTTGAGCATATCCATCATTGTCCTGGGAACGGACATGTTCAGGAGGATAATCATTCATCTGCACCTTGACGTCAGTATGCTCAAGGATGTGCTGATGAGACCGAGACTTTTGTATACATTCCTGATCCTGACTTTTGTATTTGCGCTTTTTTATACCTGGATGCCATACCGGGGTCCGAGAAATAAGCTTACCCAGATCAGGGTGCTTTCCGACAGGAAGCTTGTCAGGATATGGAACGAATCGGATCCGTCACTTGATAAGGATGGAAGAAGCCTTCAGACAAAGGGTCTTGATCTTGTATTCAGAAGACAGCTGCCGGGTGCATGCTTTGCCGCCGCAGGGTGGATCGTTTTTTCACTTATCTTTACGATGATAGTTAATATGGGCTATGGTATCACACTTTACGGGGCCATGACCTTCCTGGTGATATCTATGCTCTGGATATATTGCTGTATGTATCTGTTTTTGCTCGGTGCATATTTTAACCATATCGGTTCGAATGTGATAATCGAGATCAGACGGTTTAGAAAAAAAGAATGATCCGGTATTGAATACTGACAGATCATTGTTTTCTTTATTATTTATCAATACGGAGGTATTTGTATGGAATACGATAAGGTATGGAAAAAATATTCCCAGGCGGAGCTTAAGAAGCTTGAGAAGCTGAACAAGGATTATATGGACTTTCTTTCAAACGGAAAGACCGAGAGAGAATGCGTAGACCAGATCGTCAATATGGCTGAAGCTGCCGGCTTTACCGAGCTCGATAAGCTCATCGGATCCAGAAGAAAGCTTAAGGCAGGGGATAAGGTTTATTCAGTATGGATGAACAAGTCCGTTGTTTTATTCAGGATCGGTAACAAGCCTTTTTCAGAGGGCATGAACATTCTCGGTGCTCATATCGACAGCCCCAGGATGGATGTCAAATCCAATCCTCTTTATGAGAAGGATGATTTCGCACTCCTTGATACCCACTATTACGGCGGTATCAAGAAGTATCAGTATACGGCCCTTCCTCTTGCAATTCACGGCGTGGTGGTGAAGAAGGACGGAAGCACCATTGAGATCAATATCGGTGAGGATCCCGATGATCCCGTATTTTTTGTATCGGATCTTCTTATCCATCTTGCACAGGATCAGATGGAAAAGAAGGCCAATAAGGTGATAGAGGGCGAGCAGCTCGATGTCATAATCGGTAACCGACCCGTTAAGAATGCCGATGAAAAGAAAAAGGTAACCGCCGGTATCCTTAAGATCTTAAAAGACGAATATGATATAGAAGAAGAGGATTTCATCTCGGCCGAGATCGAGGTAGTTCCCGCAGGCGTGGCAAGAGAAGCCGGCTTTGACAGGAGCATGATCTTATCATACGGTCAGGACGACAGATCATGTGCATTTACCTCACTTGATGCGATGCTCAGTGTTAAAAAGGTTAAAAGAACGGCCTGCTGTCTTCTGGTAGACAAAGAGGAGATCGGAAGCGTAGGTGCGACCGGAATGCAGTCCAGATTCTTTGAGAACATGCTCGCAGAAGTCCTTTTCTTAATGGGAAAGAGCAAAGATATCACTTTAAGAAGAACGCTTTCCAATTCACGCATGCTCTCTTCGGATGTAAGCAGTGCTTTTGACCCGACATTTGCAGATAAATTTGATAAAAAGAACGTGGCATATTTAGGTCATGGACTTGTATTTAACAAATTCACCGGAGCCAGAGGAAAATCGGGATCCAATGATGCCAATGCCGAGTACATTGCGCTTATAAGAAAGATAATGGACGATGCCAATGTTTCGTTTCAGACCGCCGAACTTGGAAAAGTTGATGTCGGTGGCGGCGGAACTATCGCATATATCCTTTCTCTTTACGGAATGAACGTTATAGACTGCGGAGTTCCCGTACTTAACATGCATGCTCCCTATGAGGCTACGAGCAAAGCAGATATATATGAGGCTTGGCGAGGTTATATCGCATTTTTAAATGCAGAATGATTAATATATGAGTCAAAACTATCTTATATCCGTATATCTTAATGATTTTATCGGAATCCTGCTTTTATTTATCCTGCTGCTTACCAGAGGGTGGAGTATCCCCGGAAGAAAGGATGAGAGCAGGATAATAGTGATGCTCATAATCGCTACATTTATCGATTGCGTAAGCGATCCGTTCGTATTTACTATGGACGGACAGCCCGGACTTTTAAATCATATAATCGTTGTTGTCGGGAACAGTATCCTATACCTTTATAATATCGTTATGGGTACGGGAATGCTGGCTCTTATTGTAAGACATATCAATAAGACGATACCGAAGCTCCATTATATAATAGTTTACATAATCAGTGTTGGCGAAGTGCTGCTGATCATTGTAAATCTTTTTATTCCCGTAGTATTCAGCGTAGACGAGAATAATGTTTATTCAAGAGGACCGGCCTATTTTGTTTACATAATATGTGCAGTTTGCCTGCTTATATATGTTAATATATTCTATTTTATCGCAAAGAAAAGAGATCATTTCCTAAGGTATTTCCCGGTGTGGGAATTTGTTCTTCCGATAGCTATCGGTGTCGGATTGCAGACTGTTTTTTACGGGATATCGGTTCAGCCGGTATGTTTTGCGATCGCCTATACCGGCATAATCATTAATCTTCAGAATGAGAGTCTCTATCTTGATAAGCTTACGGGTGTATATAACAGATATGAGCTTGATAAGATCATGGAGAAGCTTGAAAAGAAAAAGAAAGACAAGATCGCAGCCGTCATGCTCGATATGAACGGCTTTAAGCAGATAAACGACAATTATTCACATGCTGAAGGAGACAGGGCCCTTGTTGCGATAGCCGGTATACTTTCAAATGTAGTCAAAAACGACGGCGTTGTAATAAGATTTGCAGGAGATGAGTTCATCGTTATAGTAAATGATTTTTCCGAAAATATCATCGAAGAGCTCGAAAGAAAGATAAATGTCGGACTTGATGCATATAATACGGGATATAACAAACCTTATCAGCTTTCGGTTTCCATGGGCGGAGATATATTTGATTTTTCCAAAAGCGATTCGGAAACCTGCCTGAAAACTATCGATAAGATGATGTATGATAATAAAAGGGAATATTATAAAACACACGACAGAAGAGGAGAAAGAAAATCATGAAAAAAGCCGTGATCACCGTTTTAGGTAAGGATACCGTAGGTATCATCGCAAAGGTCTGCACTTACCTTGCGGATAAAAAGATCAATATCCTTGATATATCCCAGACTATCGTTCAGGATTATTTTAATATGATGATGATAGTGGATGTAACAAATGTAGGTAACGAATTTGACGCCTTATCCGACGACTTAAAGGAGATCGGAAAAGGCATCGGCGTCGACATCCACTGCCAGAGAGAAGACATATTCGAAATGATGCACCGCGTATGATAGCTCGCAAAAGTCAGATGACCATGTGCTTGCACATTGGGTCATCTGACCTTGGCGAGCGCCGCGGTGCATGAGCAAGTAAGCGCGCAGCGCGATTTGCGAATGCTCCGCAGGATTGCGAGAGTGAAACGGAGCAATCCGTATCATACGCGTAATTTAAATGCACAAGCATGAGCAAGTAAGCGCGATTTGCGAATAAAATTTTTTTAAGGAGTCCCCAAAAAGATGATAACCTTTCGTGAGGTCGCAGAGACCAATGAAATGATAGAAAAGGAAAATTTAGATGTCCGCACGATAACCCTGGGCATCAGTCTTTTGGACTGCATAGATTCCGATCTTAACGTCCTTAATGACAATATCTATAAAAAGATCACCACGGTCGCCAAAGACCTTGTTAAAACCGGTGAAGAGATCGAGAAGGAATTCGGTATTCCCATCGTAAACAAAAGGATATCCGTTACTCCGATCGCACTTATCGGTGCAAGTGCATGCAAAGGTCCCGAGGATTTTGCTTCGATCGCTAAGACACTTGATAAGGCGGCCCATGAAGTTGGTGTTAATTTCCTTGGCGGATATTCCGCGCTTGTCGCAAAAGGCATGACAAAAGCGGACGAGATGCTGATAAGGTCAATACCCGAGGCAATGGCAATTACAAAGAATATCTGCTCAAGCATTAACTTAGGTTCCACGAAGACCGGTATAAACATGGATGCCGTAAGGCTCATGGGAAAGATCATAAAGGATACAGCCATAGCCACAAAAGAGGATTCTTCCTTAGGATGTGCCAAGCTTGTAGTATTTTGCAATGCTCCCGATGATAATCCCTTTATGGCCGGCGCTTTTCACGGTGTAACGGAGGCCGATGCGATCATAAATGTCGGAGTATCCGGTCCCGGTGTTGTAAATACTGCCCTTAAGAAAGTAAGGGGAGAGAGTTTTGAAGTATTATGCGAGACGATAAAGAAGACCGCATTTAAGGTTACAAGAGTAGGTCAGCTTGTTGCAAAGGAAGCATCTAAGATGCTTAATGTTCCGTTCGGTATCGTGGATCTTTCCTTAGCGCCTACTCCCGCAATAGGAGATTCTGTTGCTGATATATTAAAAGAGATAGGCCTTGAGCATCCCGGTGCTCCGGGCACAACGGCGGCTCTTGCGCTCTTAAACGATCAGGTTAAAAAGGGCGGCGTAATGGCATCTTCCTATGTCGGTGGATTAAGCGGTGCGTTCATTCCCGTAAGCGAAGATCAGGGTATGATAGATGCCGTAAATGCCGGCGCTCTTACGATAGAAAAGCTTGAAGCAATGACATGCGTATGCAGTGTGGGTCTTGATATGATAGCGATCCCCGGAGATACGAAAGAGACCACGATATCGGGCATCATTGCCGATGAGCTTGCGATAGGAATGGTCAATCAGAAGACTACGGCGGTCCGTATCATTCCCGTTATAGGTAAGGGTGTGGGCGAGACTGTGGAATTCGGCGGTCTTTTGGGATATGCTCCGATCATGCCCGTAAACACATTCTCATGCGATGATTTTGTAAACAGACCCGGAAGGATACCGGCACCGATACATTCGTTCAAAAACTGATTTGTATTATTTCGAAATAAGTGTTATTATATTTTATATTAAACAGGCTTCTGCCTGCATGAGTTTCAGGGGAAAAATGAAAGTAACGGGAATAGTTGCGGAATACAATCCGTTTCACAATGGACATGAGCACCAGATAAAAAAGGCGCGGGAGATCACCGGCGCCGATTTTATCGTTGTGGTATTAAGCGGTAATTTCATGCAGCGTGGCGTTCCCGCGATAATCGATAAATATGAGAGAGCGCGGATGGCTCTTATGGGCGGAGCCGATCTTGTCATAGAGATCCCCACCTGTTATGCCACCGCAAGCGCAGAGTATTACTCGGCCGGAGCTTTATCCACTCTTGAGAACTTAGGCGTTGTGGACAGTTTATGTTTTGGGAGTGAGTGCGGTGATATAGATATTTTAAGTAATGTCGCTGCGACCTTAGCGAGTGAATCATCCGAATATAAGGAAGTCTTAAAGCAGAAATTAAAGGCCGGGAATTCATTTCCCGTAGCCAGGTCGCAGGCTCTTTCGCAGACCATGAACGGCTTTTCGGCTTATTCAAATGTCCTTGGAAGTCCCAATAATATCCTGGGTATAGAATATATCAAATCCATCATCAGAAGAGGCTATAAGATAAAGCCTTATACCCATATGAGGATAGGAAGCGATTACCATTCATACCGCCTTTCGGAGAATGTAAGCTCCGCGATCGCAATAAGGGAGTCTCTTTCACTTCAGGATGATCTGACGAGGATCAAAGCTCAGGTCCCCATGACGACATACGAGATACTTGAAAAGCATTTCCATAAGATATTCCCGATCTTTGCGGTGGATTTTACATCACTTATCAAATTCAAACTCATAAGAGAGCAAAAGAAGGGTTATACAAGATATCTCGATGTTACGGGTGATCTTTCCGACCGCCTGGCAAAGGGAAGCTTCATGATGGAAGAGTATGAAGAATTCTGTAATGCGATGAAGACAAAGGATGTGACCTATGCCCGTATAAGCAGGATACTCTGCCATATCCTTTTAGATGTATTTGCTGATGAAGTAAGCGAATATATGGATAACGGGATCTCTTATTATGCAAGGGTCCTCGGATTTAAAGAAAGCTCAAAGGAGCTGCTTACTGCAATAAAGAAAAACACTTCGATACCAATGATCACAAAGGTCTCGGAGGCTAAGAACGTATTATATCCCCTCGGGATGCGCATGTTTGAACAGGATATTTATGCTTCGCACGTGTATGAATGTCTTGTTGATGCGAAATACGGAGGCGGATTATTTGATGAATACAGGAGAGAAGTTGTAAAGGTATAAGGAGGGAAGCATGGCTTACATCGATCTTATAAAGGAAAAGGCAAAGGGTGACAGAAAGACTATCGTCCTGCCGGAAACAAACGATAAAAGGACGCTGATCGCGGCATCTCATATCATAGAAGAAGGCATTGCGGATCTTATCATGGTCGGAAATAAAGAAAAGATCATGGATGGTGCGAGATGGCTTGAAGTAGAGCTCGACGGCGTTACGGTTGAAGATCCCGAGACTTCGCCTAAATTCGAAGAATATGCGGATCTTTTATATGAGACAAGAAAGAACAAGGGGATGACGCCCGAAAAGGCAAGGGATATCCTTTCAAAGGATTATATAACCTACGGAGTCATGATGGTTAAGGCCAATGATGCCGACGGAATGGTGGCCGGTGCCTGCCATCCGACCGCTGATACGCTCCGTCCCGCTCTTCAGATATTAAAAACGGCTCCCGGTATCAAGCTCGTTTCGGGATTCTTTATCTTAGATGTACCCGACTGCGAATACGGTGATAACGGAACATTTCTTTTTGCCGATTGCGGACTTAACCAGGATCCGAGTGCGGAAGAGCTTGCCGATATAGCTGAGACAAGTGCCAAGAGCTTTAAGAGTCTTATTGGTTCAAAGCCTGTCATAGCAATGCTTTCACATTCCACGAAGGGCAGTGCAAAGCATCCTCTTGTAGATAAGGTAATAGAGGCTACGAGGATAGCAAAGGAATTATATCCCAATCTCTGCATAGACGGAGAGCTTCAGGCCGATGCCGCACTTGTTCCGCATATTGCCAAGAGCAAAGCTCCCGGAAGTGAAGTTGCAGGTAAGGCAAATGTCCTTATCTTCCCCAACTTAGACTGCGGTAACATCTCCTATAAGCTTGTACAAAGGCTCGGAAAGGCTGAGGCCTACGGCCCGATGCTTCAGGGTATCGCTAAACCGGTAAACGATCTTTCCAGGGGATGCTCATGGGAGGATATAGTCGGAGTAGTCGCACTTACGGCAGTACAGGCACAGATATTATGATCGGTAAATGAATGAAAAGGCGCGTAACAATCTGATATCATTAGTTGCAGCGACTGCGCTCTATGCGGTGCAGTCGTTTCTTTTGTCTGCGCAAAAACGGAACATATTTAATATCCCCGCAGATAATAATGCAGTTTATTTCCTTGCTGCATGCTTTTCTTTTTTGTTTGGCGCTGCGTTCTGGTTTGTGTGCATTAGGGCGGTTTTTTGCATAAAAGATAAAGAGACTTCGAAAGTAAAGGAATTTGCCATATGTTTTATCCCGCTTTTTATCATATTGATGCTTGTTTTCCCCGGTATATTTAAGGGCGATGAGTTTTATGTTTTAAATGCCGTTAAGGATTACGGATTATCTCCGGCTCAGGGCGGTATCACGAGCTTTTTTTATATAGCATCGTTAAGCTTTTTCCCGTCCCTTTTTACCATACCGTTTATGCAGATATTTATTATCTCGCTCATTTATTCATATGTATTTTCGGGGCTTAAAAAGATCCCGTTCTTATCAGATAAAAAATATGCGATCCTCATTCTCAGGCTTGTGTTATTTCTTTTGCCCATAATAGACGCATCGCTCTTTACGCTTCGTGCATCCCTGGCAGGATGGTGTTTCCTTGCCGCAGTTATGGGGACGCTTTCATATTATTATGATGAAGATGGGAATGTCTTATGTAATATCATAAAGATCGCAGTATTTACGGCACTTGCCATTGCTTTAAGAAGCGAGCTTTTTTATCTGATCATACTTTTGCCCGAGTTTTTTATACTCTTTGCAAAGAAACGGGAAAGAAAGAAAAAATATAAGAGTGCGCTCATTCTTTTGGGGCTTTGCGTTTCATTTTTCCTTGTCTTTAATATTCCGAATAAGATAGCAAACGGAAAGAGCAATAAATATCCGATTTCACTTGTTCTAAACCCGGTATCAAACATCCTTCATCAGGAGGAGATAAGGGGTGAACACGCCTATGATGATATAATGGCCATAAATGAACTTGTGGATGTTAAAGCTTATGTGACACATGCTTCCGTACGAAATATCAGTCAGTTCTGGGATATCCCGGATGAACTGCCGCCGGAACAGTTAAACAGCTTTATGAGCGCTTCCTATGATCTTATCTTAAATAATCTTGATTCGTTCTTTAAATACAGATGGCTGACATTTGCCCATACAAACGGGATGTATAAAGATGAGATAAATCATCCTACAGCGCCCGAAGCCGAAACGATATATACGCTTAGCTACTACGGAAGAGATTACGGCGCCGATTATTATTTTTCAAAGCCTTTTGCTCCGTTACTTCGGTCAAAGGTCATAGACCTTCTTTTGGCAAGGCATTATGATAATGAAAATACGCGGACATTTTGGTATTATCCGGTTTTTTATAACTGCATCCCTCTTATTATCCTGGGATTTATACTTTTTATCATTTCACTTTTTAAGAAAGATGGGTTATACTCCTATATGATATTTACGGTTGCCGTGCAGCTCTTTCTTTTATTCCTTACGGCGCCTGCGATGTTCTTTATGTATTATTTTGCATTTTATTTAACGGGATGGTTTATTTCCCTTATATATATATTCAGACTTACATCGGAGAGACAAAATGAAAAACATAGTATCGGATCAAAAAAAGGACAGGACGGTTATATCGGGTGAAAGATTTTTTTCGGAGCGCCCTTTGTTCGGAAGAGAGCATCTGATCGTTAAGGATTGCGAATTTGACAAAGGCGAATCGCCGCTTAAGGAAGTTAAGGATATCATCGTAGAAGGCGGAAAGTTTCTGTGGAAGTATCCGCTCTGGTATTCAAAAGATATCAGGGTTGAGGGCACATATTTCGGAGAGGGTGCAAGAGCCGGGATCTGGTACGGGGAAAACCTGGAATTTACAGATTGTGATATACGTGCGCCAAAGGAATTTCGAAGATTAAAAGGACTTAAGCTTAAGGATATCTCTATCCCGGATGCCAAAGAGACGCTCTGGCACTGCGAAGATGTATATCTTAAGAATGTGAGCATAAACGGCGATTATTTCGCGATGAACTGTAAAAATGTAAAGGCGGATCATCTTACCGTTAACGGCAATTACTGCTTTGACGGATGCGAAAATATTGAGATAGATGATTCAAAGCTGATATCAAAGGATTGTTTCTGGAACTGCAAAAATGTAGTTGTAAGAAACTCTGAGATAGTCGGCGAATATCTTGCATGGAATTCCGAAAATATCACTTTTATAAACTGCAGGATAAAGAGTCTTCAGGGACTTTGCTATGTAAAGAATTTAAAAGTCGAAGACTGCTTTATGGCAGGAAGCAGCCTTTGTTTTGAATATTCATCCGTATCCGCAGATATAAAAGACAGTCTTATTAGTGTGATAAATCCGCTCTCCGGGAAGATAAGCGCAGAAAGAATAGAAAAGCTTATTTTGGATCCTTCAAAGATCGATCCGGAAAAGATAATTATCGAGGCGAAAGTAAATATAAGATTAAGTGAATTTGACGGGATCATCCCCGAAGAGTGAGATGGTCGAAAGGTTTTATATGGGAAAATATGATTTTGATTCTGTAACTGACAGGAGCGGTACATACAGCTTAAAGTGGGATGTCAAAGACGGAGAGCTACCCATGTGGGTCGCCGATATGGATTTTAAGAGTGCTCCCGAGATAACCGAGGCCATAATAAATCGCGCAAGGCACGGGGTATTCGGATATTCAATAATTCCCGATGAGTGGGCAAGGGCATATACGAACTGGTGGGAAAGAAGATATGACTTTAAGATGGATGAAAAAAGTCTTATCTACTGTACCGGAGTTATTCCCGCGATCTCATCGATGGTAAGGAAGCTGACCACTCCCGCAGAAAAAGTTATCATAATAACACCTACATATAACATATTTTTTAACAGCGTAAAGAATAACGGAAGAGTCCCCGTGGAATGTCCGCTTGTTGAAAACAAAATGGGCGATGAAGTCAGTTTTGAAATAGACTTTGATGCTCTTACAAAGGCATGTGAGGATCCTCAGGCTGCAATGCTGCTTTTCTGTAATCCTCAGAATCCAACGGGTACGATATGGGATAAGGAAGTGCTGAAACGGGTCGGAGAGATCTGCCATGAAAACGGAGTCATCGTCATAAGCGATGAGATCCACTGCGATCTTGTTACAGACGGTCTTTCCTATACACCGTTTGCATCCGTAAATGATATAAACAGACAGATAAGCATCACCTGTATCGCTCCTTCAAAGACTTTTAACTTAGCGGGTCTTTGCAGCGCTGCCGTATATACGGAAAACAGAAAGCTTTACTATAAGGTCAGGCGCGCACTTAATACCGATGAGGTCGCCGAGCCCGGAGCTTTTGCGATGGTATCCACCATTGCTGCCTACGAAAAGGGAGAAGAGTGGCTTAATGAACTGCTTTTATATATAGGTGAAAATAAGAGAATGGTCAGGGATTTTATAAATTCTTCGGATATTGGTATTATTGACAGATCCGGAAAGGCTACATATCTGTGCTGGCTTGATGCAAGAAGCTTATGTGTGCATAATAAAGAAGTACCGCCTTTTCATAAATTCCTCCGGGATGAGACGGGACTTTGGATAACAGAAGGAAAGGCCTACGGAATATCGGGAAAAGGCTTTCTTCGCATGAACGTTGCAGCCCCGAGAGAGCTTGTCAATGACGGACTTTTAAGATTAAAAAGAGGCGCAGATCTTTATCGTGAGCGCTATGATATATAACATCATCGTTTGACGGAGATAAAAATGAAAGAGAATAAAAGATTAAAGATCACATTTAATTCCCCTGTGATCTTAGGCTTTGTGTTTCTGAGCCTGACAGCTTTAATACTCGGTTTCATATCGGGAGGCTGGATCACTGACAGACTGTTTTCGACTTATCATTCGAGTATCTTTAATCCGATGACCTGGCTGAGGTTCTTTACGCATGTACTTGGACATGCGGGCTTAGAGCATTATATCGGCAATATGTCTTTTATCCTGCTTATCGGACCGATGCTTGAGGAAAAGTACGGATCGGCCACACTTCTTGAGATCATCTGCATAACAGGACTGGTCACGGGGCTTATCAATTACATACTGTTTCCGAACATCATGCTCTGCGGGGCAAGCGGTGTGGTATTTGCATTTATATTAATGACGTCATTTACGAGCTTTAAGGAAGGGGAGATACCGCTTACCTTTATCATAGTCGCTGTCATATATCTTGGCGGACAGGTGATATCGGGGATCGCGGTAAGGGACAATATTTCCAATCTTTCCCATATAATCGGCGGAGTCATCGGAGCTGCTGTCGGATATATGCTCAACAAAAAAGACATTTAGCGATAATACTAAGATGGGAGAATAAAATGAAAAAAGACAGGATGAAGATAACGGTTCCCGACGGGAAGGATTACGATATTGTTTTCAGAAATGATTTTGATGATCTTGCAGGTGAGATCAAAGCGGTTTTTTCTGATGCGGAAAGCAGGAAGTTTGCGATAATAACAGACTCGAACGTAAAAGAGCATCATGGTGATGCCGTGGAAAAATGTCTTAAAGATGCAGGCCTTAGTGTGTATACTTATGCGTTTAAGGAAGGTGAGTCAAATAAGAATCTTGAGACTGTTCAGGATATATATGAATTTCTTATCTTAAACAGATTCAACAGACGTGACATCCTTATAGCTTTAGGCGGCGGCGTTACCGGCGATATGACCGGATTTGTTGCTGCAAGCTATCTTCGCGGTATCGATTTTATTCAGATCCCCACATCGCTTCTTGCCCAGGTTGATTCTTCAATAGGCGGAAAGACCGGTGTTGATTTTAAAGGCTATAAGAATATGGTCGGAGCATTTAAGATGCCCAGACTCGTTTATATGAACCTTTCGGTATTATCGACACTTTCCAAAAGACAGTTCTATTCGGGAATGGCGGAAGTGTTAAAAGATGCGCTACTTGCGGATGAGAAATTCTATGTTTATATCCTGGATAAACTCTACGAGATACATGACCTTGATCCTGAAGTCATCCAAAATGTGATATATAAATGCTGCGATATAAAGAGAAATATCGTTGAAAACGATCCTTACGAAAAAGGAGAGAGAGCGCTTCTTAATTTAGGACATACCTTAGGACATGCAATAGAAAAGTACAAGAATTTTGAGATGCTTCACGGTGAATGTGTGGCGCTCGGAACGATATGTGCTGCTTTTATATCAAAGGAAAGAAAATTAATAAGTGATGATGAATATTATGAGATCAGGGATATGATGGTCCCGTTCTTCCTTCCTATAACGGTAGATGATATTGATGTCGATGAAGTCATAAAGCTGACAAAGAATGACAAGAAAGCCATAAACGGCGGAGTAAAGTTTGTACTGTTAAAAAAAGCCGGCGAAGCATTCATCGATGAGACTGTCACCGATGAAGAAATGCGCGCGGCTTTAAATGAGATTCATTTTACGGAAGATGATATGAAAGAGTGAGGAACTAGGCCTCGGTCTGATATCTACAATGTGGAGTCGGACATTGTGCCCTGCCACCGGAATGAAGGATGAATTTCTGGGTTTTTTGGCATAAAGGGCAGTGTAATGCCTTGTCAGTATATTTTATAGTGTTATTTGCGCCTCCGTTTATCTTTTCAAGGCTATCTTCGTTTATAAATCCATCTGTGGGCAGACTCATGATCGCTCCTCCTTATGTGTGATTATCTGTACTATGTTATTATACGCATGAAATAAAAAAATGGCAATGTTCCATTATCAAAGGAAACAGAAATGAAAAATTTTAAAAAGATCCTTATCTTTACGATATTTTGCATAATACTGATCGTCTTTGACAGATATACCAAATTTCTGGCTCAGACCGTCCTTCTTACAAAAAGACCCGAAGGTTTCCCTGTATTCGGAGATCTTTTATGGCTTTTGTATCTTGAAAACACGGGTGCGGCTTTTGGAATGTTAAAAGGTCAGATGTGGTTCTTTTTTATAATAGCCATCCTTATGGCGACAGTTGTCATCTATGTCCTGTTCAGGATACCGGAAGAAAAGAAGTATCTTCTTATGAAAATATGTTTATGTCTTATCTTATCCGGCGGTATCGGCAACATGATCGACAGGATGGTACAAAACTACGTTATAGATTTCTTCTACATTAAGATCATAGATTTTGCCATATTTAATGTGGCTGATATCTATATCACGGTGGGAACGGCTTTACTTATCATCGATATGCTGTTCTTTAAAAAAGATGAGGATCTGGGTTTCCTTAAAAGAAAAAAAGAAGCAGATGAAAACAACGGAGATAATAACAACTGAAGATGATGCGGGATGCCGCATAGATAAGGTGCTTTCGTCATATTTTACCGATATGTCGAGGTCAAGGATCGCTGCTCTTATCAGGGACGGAAAGGTAAACGTTGATTCATCCGTGATAAGTAAGCCCGGATATCAGGTTGAGGCGGATAAGAAGATAACGATGGAGATCCCGCCCGATGAAGAGCTTAAGATAGAGCCGGAAGACTTAAACCTTTCGATCCTTTATGAAGATGATGATATCCTTATCGTCGATAAGCCCAAGGATATGGTCGTGCATCCTTCGGCCGGGCATTTTAGCGGGACACTCGTAAATGGTCTTTTATATCATTGTAAAGGAAATTTATCCGGTATAAACGGAGTCTTAAGGCCGGGGATAGTCCACAGGATAGATAAGGATACTACGGGGTCACTTATTGTCTGTAAAACGGAAAGGGCTCATAATAAGATAGCCGACATGTTAAAAGAGCACAGTATCGAAAGAGAATACCGTGCGATAGTAAAAGGTTATCTTAAGGATGAAGAAGGTACGATAGATGCGCCAATAGGAAGAGATGAGCGTAACAGGCTTAAGATGGCAATAAATCACAAAAACGGGAAAAGCGCCGTTACGCATTACAGAGTCATCGAAAAACTCAGAGGCTATACTTATATAGCATGCCGCCTTGAGACCGGAAGGACCCATCAGATAAGGGTTCATATGGCATCGATAGGCCATCCCGTGCTGGGGGATGAGACCTACGGCGGAGTTGATACAAAGATAAAAACGTCAGGTCAGTGCCTCCATGCTTATTCCCTTCGGTTTCCCCATCCCGTGACGGGAGAGATTGTGGATATAAAGGCTCCGATACCACAATATTTTGAGAAATTACTTGCGGATTTACGATTAGAGTGATAAAATTGTCAGTATGAAATTTTGTAATCTGAAGGATAAAAGCAAGGTCTCGGACGCAGATCTTACAGCTGAATATAAGAGTTCTCACAGCTATGGAGTTACGGTTGTGGGAGATAAGCATTTGTTTGTAAAAAAGGGTATTTCGGTATATTTCATAGCTTATGAGGATGCCGAGAGGATATTCAGGCGCGTTCGCAAGGTAAATGCGATGATGTGCTGCGAAAACGGTGAGCTTAAGATAGAATATCTTGTCATAAATTCGGGCGGAGAAGAAGTCATGGAAGTCCAGCTTCCCGGGGCCAAAGCGGCAAGGATGCTGATGGATGAGATAAAGACTGTCGCACCTAATACGGAGTGGAAAGCGCCATGACAAAGGAAGCCGTATTTGATGACCTTATAGATACGTATTCCGCATATTATAACATCAAAAAAGAAGATGTTGTTTCGCCGTTTGATGCTGAAGCTTACTTTGCAAACGAAGCGGAAAAGTACGTTCTTGTTAAAAAAGCCAAGATCGCTGATGTGGATTCCTATGAGCATGTGTTTTTTGCATTAAGAGATGAGATAGGATTAACTGAGCTTACGGATCTGGATGAAAAAGCCTGGGAAGAAGGAGTGTCCCGGGTAAAGCCGTCAGCTGATCATAAAAATACCGATGTAGTTTTAGTAGTTGTCTGTGATAAGATTGCTGATGATGTTAAGGCAAATATCAACAGTTTCAAGCATTCGAAGAATTACAGATTCGGACTCTTCGGATACAGTAATTATTTTATGGTTGTAATCGAAGCCGGAAGTGAAACTATCCTAACTAACCGCCGGGGTAAGATCATGAAAGACTTCGTTCAACAGGTGTTCAGAAAAGACTGAATGTCAATATAAAATCAAAAAGGAGAGAAAAAATGACTGCATTACTTATCATTTTAGCTGCAATTGTATGTCTTGTTGTCGGTTATGTTACATACGGCTCATGGCTTGCAAAGCAGTGGGGTATCGACCCGTCTCGAAAAACACCTGCTGTAGAAATGGCAGATGGTGTTGATTATGTTACCGCAAAACCAGCTGTTTTGATGGGTCATCACTTTTCTTCAATCGCTGGTGCAGGTCCGATTAACGGCCCGATTCTGGCTGCAGTTTTTGGCTGGGTTCCAGTATTCTTGTGGTGTGTAATCGGCGGTATTTTCTTCGGCGGCTTGCAGGACTTTGGTTCTCTCTTTGCTTCTGCCCGAAATGAAGGAAAATCAGTCGGTGAAATCATCAAGGCTTCAATGGGCAAAACTTCAAAAAAATTGTTCATTATTTTTGCCTTGCTCGTTTTGATTCTGGTAATCGCTTCATT
>DMCJ01000174.1:0-6044 GCA_003446735.1 Lachnospiraceae bacterium
CATAGTCGAATTCCGCTGCCTGACCTATGACGATAGGACCGGAGCCTATGACAAGTACTTTTTTAACCGAAGGATCCTTAGGCATTTTTCTCCCCTCCCATCATTTCCAGGAATCTGTCAAACAGTACGGCAGGGTCTTTGGGCCCGGGGGATGCCTCCGGATGAAACTGCACGGTAAATACGTTTTTATTAATGTATTCGATACCTTCGTTGGTACCGTCATTGACATTTACAAAAGCGGGAACGGCCTTGTCTTTATCGAGCTTATCCGTATCCACGCAGTAGCCGTGGTTCTGAGAGGAAATATATACTCTTCCGGTCTTTAAGTCCTTTACCGGATGATTTCCGCCTCTGTGGCCGTATTTTAATTTGTATGTATCGCCGCCCGTTGCAAGAGCCATGAGCTGATGCCCTAAGCAAATCGCAAAGATCGGGATTTCGGAGTCAAATAAGACTTTGATATTTTCGATTATGTCCGTATTTGTCTTCGGATCTCCGGGGCCGTTTGAGAGCATTATGCCGTCAAATCCGCCCTCTAATATCTCCTTTGCGGAAGTATGTGCGGGAAATACGGTTACTTCCATGCCTCTTCGGGCCAGAGATCTTATTATATTCTGCTTAACGCCGAAATCAAGGAGCGCCACCTTTTTTCCGACAGATATGATCGTCTCATTCTCGGGGATATGATTGGCATATCCGTCATTTACGGTATATCTTCCGGCTGCTGCCTCTTCTATCTCAACATCCTTTGGTGATACGACATATTTTTCGGTGCATGTGACTTTACTTACAACATCTCCGATTGTATATTCTTTGCATCTTTCAATGATCTTACCAAGATCATAGTTTTCATCGGTCGTGATGCAGCCGTTCATCGTACCTTTATCACGAAGCCTTCTTGTAAGGGCTCTTGTATCTATTCCTTCTATTCCGGGGATGCCGTATTCCTTTAAGAATGTCTCAAGCTTTCCCTCGCTCCTGAAGTTGGAATCAAGGCCGGATAATTCTCTTATGATAAGAGCGTCGATCCAGATCCTCTCGCTCTCCATATCCTCTTTGTTATAGCCGTAATTGCCTATAAGGGGATAAGTCATGCATACGGCCTGTCCCGCATATGAAGGGTCGGTAAATACTTCGGTATAGCCGGCCATGGTCGTATTAAAGACTATCTCGCTTATTACTTCCTTATCGGCCCCGATATGCTTTCCTTCAAAGACCGTGCCGTCTTCTAAGATCAAAAACGCCTTGTTTTTTCTTTGTTTACTCATGATTTTCATTCCATCCAGTTATCCTTTCCATTCTAACATAATAGTTTACTTCTATCAAGTTTAAAAAAAGCAAAGGTCACCCTGTAATAAGGCGCCTTTGCCGTTAAAAATACGTATTCATGCTGCCAAAATAAAGTCTCAGGAAAGCTTCTTTTTCCTGTCGCTTAATATGGTCTGTGCTCTTTCATATACAGACTTAAAAGAAGCTCCGTCCCGCCTTTCATCATACACCGCAAAGCCCACGGCTGCAAGTGGTGCTTCCCAATATTCGAATCCTTCTTTATCATTTTCGCTTTTTACCTCGAATTCAAAGCGGTCTACAAGCCCTTCCGCATTCTTAAGGTCCTCACCCTTTAAGATGACGGCAAACAGATCCGTCTCTATCCTGTATATGGAAGATGTCTTGAAAATATCGTTTATCCGATGGAGTATCTTTCTTCTTGCGATATCGCATTTTAATATACCGTAGGTTTCGACCATCATCTTCGTGTTTATCACATTTACGAGGAGTATGCCAAAATCCACACGTCCTGCGGATAAGTCTCTTGCTATGCCAAAGACTTCCCTGTCGTATTCGTTATTGCTCCTTACTCCCGAAAGCGAATCCATTACTACCTGCTCTGAAAGCTCGCTCTCACGCCTTTGGGATTTGCGGAGCATGCTCGTGGTTCTAAGCAGATCCGTCATGTATTCGGAAAGCTCCGATATCATGGCAGAAAAACCTCTTCCAAGGCTTCCTATCTCATCGGGAGTGTTAAAATCGGCCGCTATATCGGATGCTATTGCCGCATCCCTTGTCCTTGAATATTCGTTCATCGCATTTTCAAGTTTTTTAAGCCTGTTTATAAATCTAAGCCTGATAACGATGAGCGTAAGGATAAGTCCTGCTATGAACACGACGGTAATTATAATAACCTGATTTAAAACGGAGATCATCGCGGCTTGGCTTACGTTTTCCACATCTATCTCTGTCGCGATAATGCCTAATTTTTTGCCGTCCACTATAAGAGGCACATAATAACCGTAGGTATGACCCCAGCTGTTATCCCATTCCATAAAACCTCTCTGGCTCTTTCCGGTCTCCCATGTGATCCAGAGTATCTCATGCGTATCCCTGGAATTGTAATAGGTATCTCCAAGGAAAAGATATTCTTCTCCGTTAGGGCCGACTCTGTCATCCTTGGTGCGCTCTCCGTCTATCATATAGATGACCGTATGCTCTAAGTCATCTTTTTCCTTAACATCTTCGAGTCTTCCTCTCTCATCCCCTAAGACAAGGTAATATGTGTAAGGAAGATCAAAAGCTTCCCTTGCCTCTTCAAATGTCTTAAGCCAGTATTCATGCGTGTAGATAAAATACGCTTCCTGGACTTCATCGGAAAGATCATCAAGCTCGATATCGACTCCCAGAGTCTTTCCCGGAGCTTCTTCTGCCAGCATCGATTCAAACTTCTTTTTAGCCGTGGCATAGTCATCAAAATCGTAAGGTATCTTCATATCCCTGTAGTGATCAAGGTAGTATTCCTGATACCTTTCCATGTTTGCGCCTTCATCCTGCATCATGAGCGATAAGTATTCGCCAACGTTCTTGATGTTTTCCTCGCATCTTGTCTCGTAGCTTCGAAACTGGGTATAATATGTTCCGAACCCGGTAAGAACGATCACTATGGCCGCAAAGAACAGGAATATGATCGTAAACCAGAAGGAAAGCCCTCTTTTATTCTTTTTTTCTTCAAATCTGCGCTCTTCCATTTAAGCTTACTACCTCTGCCATACCGTCATAATCGAATTCGTCGTATCTTTCCTTAAACCTTTGTAATATTTCATTATCATCAGGCTCAAAGCTGTAGCCCTGTGCCTTCTTAAGTATATCGTCTATCATAAGGACATCCATATCCACTGAAGCTTTCCTTAATTCTTCAAACATCTCTTTTGCCTTATCTCTGCCCGCAGGTATCTTGTCCTTATCGTCCTCATCTTTTCTGCATACATCCTTTAAAAGATCCTTATAGAGCGCATAATCGGATATGAGCATCTCATGGTTATGCCTTATATAATCCGCATTTCTTGCTTTTCCGGCATGCTCCATGCTCTCGGCCGCAGCGCCAAGTTCCATGGCACCTACCGTCCTTGCCGAGCTCTTTAAGGAATGGACCTTTATCGAATAATTCTCCCAGTCGGAGTTTTCATAGAATCTTTCTATATCTTTTATGTTCTTATCTATCTGATCATAGAAGATATTAAGTATGGGCTTGTAGCCTTCTATGGAGCCGCAGTTCTTTATGCCGACGGATATATCTATGCCCTTTACGGCCGCGTATTTTTCTATCTCCGCCGACTGCTTCCTTGCGCTTTCCATATTTCTTTCCCTGACGGCTTCTTCGGACACTTCCTTTATGAGTTCTTCTTTAAGATGCTTTCTTACCATCTTTTCGAGCTTCTCGGGATCTAAGGGCTTAGACATATAATCATCAAACCCTGCGGAAATATACCTCTCCCTCGATCCGGCAATGGCATTTGCGGTGATGCACACCACGGGTGTATCCTGATTCGGATGAGAGCTCATCTGCTTTATCTCGTTTAATGTCTCTATTCCGTCCTTTTCGGGCATCATGTGATCAAGGAAAATGATATCGTAATGCTTTTTTAATATCTTTTCTATGCCGGCATCTCCGCTTGTCGCCGTATCGATCTTAACCTCGGTCTGCTTAAGGAGATTCTTAAATACGGTAAGGTTCATCTTCGTATCGTCAACGACTAAGATATCGGCATCGGGCGCGATAAAATGTCCTTCCTTTTTATCCTTTTCGCTGCCGTTTATATCTGAGTCATAGGATCCCAGAGAGTCGCCGAGTCTGTCCCATTTAACGACCTTCTGCTTAAGGTAGAATGAAAATACGCTTCCCTTTCCGTATTCGCTCTCAACCTCTAATGAAGATCCCATCATGGAAAGGATGTTGGTGGTGATCGCCATCCCAAGGCCCATGCCTTCAACGGTGCGGTTCTTTTCTCTTTCCACGCGTTCAAAGTCCTTAAAGACTTTTTCCATATCTTCCTGTTTTATACCAATGCCGGTATCGCTTACGGATACCCGAAGGAGGATATTATCATCTGTATCATTCTCATAACTTACGTTAAAGGTAACGCTTCCTTCGTTTGTATATTTGACCGCATTTGAAAGGATGTTGGTTATGACCTGTTTGATCCTTATCTCATCACCGTAGAGCATGTTGGGGATATCTTCGTTAAATCTGGTGATAAACAGTAACCCCTTCTTTTCACATTTCTGCCTCATAACATTCTTAAGATCGTTAAGAAGTGATGAAAGCTCGTATTCAACAGGTATTATATCTAATTTCCCCGCTTCTATCCTGGAGAAGTCGAGGATATCGTTTACTATGCCAAGGAGTGAGCTTCCCGCATCATGAATGCTCTCGGAATAGGCAAGGATATTCTTATCCTCCGTCTCTCTCATTACCATCTCGTTCATTCCGAGTACCGCATTTATGGGGGTCCTTATCTCATGGGAAACATTTGAAAGAAATGCCGATTTAGCCTCGTTGGCGGCTATGGCACGTACAGATATATCATACAGAGCGTCTCTGTCTCTTTTTTCTTCATCTACGCTCTCTACCAGATAAAGTGCCTTTGATACCCTTCCTTCTTCGTCTCTTTCCGAAACGATGAACCTGGCGCGGCACCATAAATTTCTGTAGCTTAAGAATTCGCAGGTTATAGTATCCTTTCCTGCAAGGCGTTCGTCAAGCGTACCTAAATTAACAAAATTCTTTATAGTCTCTCTGGATTCGTCGCTTGACATCTGATCCATGGTATTTGTAAGAACACCCTGGAGATTTGAAGTAACCTTCCCGACGATGTCGGTGATATCCTTATTGTTAACGGCTATCACGGAAAGAGTGTCGTTTTTAATATCAAAATCATGCATGGAGATATAGATAGTGGCTAAAGTGGTAAGCCTTTCATTTACCTTATTGGCAAATTCATCGGCCTCCTTTCTCTTTTTCCTTTCTTCCTCTATATCTTCTATCATCCAGAGCACATGGGATATCCTCCCGTCAAAAGTGCGCTCTGCGACAACGAACCTGGCTCTTCTGTATGTGGAATCAAAGCCTGTCCTGTATTCGATCGTAATGCTGTTTGTATCCTTTAATCTTTCATTTAAAGTGGAAAACTCAACAAATTCAAGGACTCTGTCAAGATCATCGGGATGGGCGAGCTTCTCCATCCCGACAAAAAGAGCCTGCTGCGCGCTTCTGAGCACGACAACATTAGCCGAATCCACATGTACATCACCGCGGATCAGCTTATGAGTATCATTTATAACATCTATATCTTCTATTACCTGATATATCCCGGTCGCGATCGAAAGCCTGTCGGTAAGGAAGGAAAACCTTTCCTTTTCCAGTTTTGAATTATTACTAAGAACCGCAAGATATATAAGTGCGGTAACACTTATGAAGATGATAACAATAAGAACGGTCTCTAAAATGCCCATTACCTATCGTCTCCCGTCTGTATTCTTCCCTCATCTACAATATTGAGCCTGCGCATAAACGCAGGCCCAATATGAACACATTAATTAACCTATATCAGTACCCATGGGGTTACCGGGATCTATAGCAGATGCTTCGGGTGCGGGAACCTCGGGTGCTATCGGCGCCTCATACGAAGGAACCTCGGGTGCTGCCGGTGCTTCATACGAAGGAGCAACAGGTGCTTCGGGTGCTGCCGGTGCTTCATATGCGGGAGCAGCGG